>CAZWDJ010000008.1:0-9484 GCA_964632325.1 uncultured Candidatus Saccharibacteria bacterium
CGCTTCCTTTCCAACCTCCGGATTCATGCCAGCTCCAAGGCCTCTTGTAGATTCTCGGCCGATCTGAATTTTTTTGTGCGCTTGGATTTTTTTCAGGTCCTGGGCATCCGTATTGACTGCCAGCAACTCCACGCCGGCAACTTTGCACTGGACCATGCGGTCAATTGCATTTCCTCCCGCTCCGCCTACGCCCACCACCTTAATGGCAATTTTGGGGATCATCCTGTAGTGAAATTTCAAATAGAATTTTTCTTCTCGTAGAAATACTCTTTCAACCTTTGTTTAAGCATACGATTACCTTGTGTTGTTTTCAAATATGCCTCTCTTCGTTTTGCGTCTTGTTCGCTGATACACGCTTCATAGTATATGCATTTCCATGGCTTTGCAGACTTGGTGGAAAAATTCAATCCTTGATTATGTTCTTCTACTCTCTGGGCGAGGTTATTAGTGTATCCTTTGTATAATTCACCGTTCTTTTTGCTTTCAAGCACATATACGTAGAACATAATCAGTTTGAAATTCTACTACGGGATCATGGAATAAATGTTTTGAATATCCGCCTTACCTTTTGCATCAGGCTTGACGCGGAACCCTTCATGAATCCCCGCTCTTGATTCTGATATCCCCGCGCAACCAAACCCATAACGCTTAAAAACACGGGATCTGTTTCAAAAGTCGCAATGCCCTGGGGAGTTCCGATGCGGGAAGGAAGCTTTAATTCGCGCTTTGCGAATTCCGCGATTTTGGGAAGTTTTGCTCCTCCTCCCAAGAGTACCACGCCTCCTGGCAGGGTTCCCTGTTTTCCGATTTCTTTCAGCTCTCCGTTGATGAATTTGAATATCTCTCTCATGCGGGCCTCGATAATATGATTGACTGCTTTGGGGGAGAAAGAAAACGCGGGGCCATCTTGCATTTCCAAACGTTCGGTTCTCTTTCCTTTTACGCTTCCCAGGGTTCCAAACTCTTTTTTGACGCGCTCTGCGATATCGTGTTCCGTACGAAGGCCTATGGCAATATCATTGGTGATATTTTCAGATCCAACAGGAAACACCGACACGTGCGCGACATCGCCCTCGTCAAATACGGAAATATTCGTAGTGCCTGCTCCCAAATCAATCAGCGCCACCCCAAGCTCTTTTTGCCTCGGAGTAAGCACTGCCTCTACTCCAGCCAAAGGAGAAGGAACGATTTCCAAAACATCGAGGTCTGCCCCGAATACCGCGTCGGTAAGATTTTTGATATATGGAGAAAACGCGCACAATGCCAAAACATCGGCCTCAAGCCGCACTCCCCGCATTCCCACCACCTCTTTTGCAGAATCCTGGCCGTCTACTAAAAATCTCTTGGGAAACACGTGCAGCACTTCTTTATTGGAAGGCAAGGAAAATGCTTGAGCTGCTCCAATGACCCGATCAACGTCTTCTTGGGAAATATGGCTGTCAGCTCTTGATACCGCGACAATTCCGTGCGAGGGTATTACGCTGATATGGCTTCCCCCGATATTCACGAAAACCTGATCTACGCTTTCAGAACTCAAATTGGCAATGCGCTGGCGCAATGCCGCTATTTTCACTGCCGTTTCCTCGGCTCTCACCACCTGCCCCTTGCGCACGCCCGAAGACGGCTCTTCTGCCAACCCTAAAAGCTCAAGCCCGGTTTGTTCAGGATCGTCTTTGACTTTTGCCACTGCCATTTTTATGGAATGGCTCCCGATATCCAACCCCGCGATAATTCGCGAACTCATATATTGTGTTTGCTCCAAAAAACTTCAAATGACTTCTCTTTTTTCTTCATCGCTTCGTGACCGTATCCAAGCACATGCAATATGCCGTGAATGAGAACTCTCGCAAGCTCTTCTTTGAATGTTATACCATACTTTGCCGCATCCTGGAAAATCTGCTCGGGACACAACACTATCTCCCCCAAGCCAAGCCCCTTTTCCTTGAATGATAATACGTTGGGAACGTATGACTTCTTACGGTATTCACGATTAAGCCCAAGCGCGGTTTCCTTATCTACCAAGGCCACAGAAAGATCTCCGTTCTGTCCTTCCTTTTGAAGAACTCGTTCGGCAATATTTTTCAAAAAAGAAACAGGGACTTTGCCTCCTGCCGCATTGTTGATTTCAATCATGGAGAATACTAAATTATATCGCTGTTTTTTCAATCACACAAGTCCCAAACTCCTTTAAGAAATGTTCCTTTTTTGGTATACTGATGCAATGCGAAAAAAGATTTTTTTCCTATGGATGACCCTTGCGCTTCTGGCTGTCCCTTTTCATGCAAAGGCGCGAACTGCCCAGGAGATTTTATCGTTGATAGCCCAGCTTGAAGCACAAATTGTTCAGCTCAAACAGGAACTTTCTTTGATTGGGCAAGAGCCGACACCGTCTGCTTTGCCGTTTTCAGCTACCTTGAAACGAGAAGACCGGCATCAAGAAGTTTCAAAACTCCAAGAGATTCTGCAATCTGAAGGTTTATTCTGCAAAGGATGCAAGCCCACGGGATATTTTGGATATTGGACAAAAGCAGGGCTTATGAACTTTCAGCAAAAGTATCTCCTACCCATTACCGGGATTGTAGACGAAGCGACAAGAATAAAGCTTAACCAGCTTGCGCAGGCATCTTTGCCTGCCCCTGCCTCCTTATCAACTCCTCAAAATTCACCAACTCCCTTGCCAAAAGACACAACATTGCCTTCTGTAAATATCACTATCAATGGAGGAGCGCAAAGCACCATGAATCCCGACGTACTGCTTGCCCTTTCGTGCTCTGATTCTGAAAAAATAGAGGGAGTCCGATACTCCCATACTGGAACATTTACCAATGAACTCTGGATGGGATTTTCTTCAGGATACAGATGGCGCCTTTCTGGCGGAGACGGCCTAAAAACCGTGTATTTTCAGTGTAAAGACAGAGCAGGAAACATTGCCCAGGCATCAGATACAATCATCCTTGACACCACTCCTCCTTCAAGAAGCGCGACTCATACGTCCTCTGCGCTTCCCGGCAAAACAGCTCAAGCAACGCTTTCGCTTGCGACAGGAGAAGCAGCAACATGCAAATATGCGCAATTGAGCAACAAAGGATACGACATGATGAGTCCTTTCCCCCAGACTCTTGCAACTTCCCATTCCCTGGATGTTGCCCTGGAATCTGAAGGCACGCATTCCTTTTACGTAAAATGCAGAGATATGCTGGGAAATGTAAACCAGGATGATCTTGAGATATCCTTCCAGGTAGGAAGCCCCACAGACACCAGCTACAATATAAATGTTTTGGTAGTAAAATACTTTCCTTTGACTGATGATAAATACTTCACCGATGAAAAGCTTACCGGAATCCAAGAAACTTTCAGCTCTGCCTGGCAAAAAACTATTGATATCACGCAAGACCTAGAAGCAAACATAGAAAAAGCAACTTCCTCTCTTCAATACGCTGTTACAGATATCAAAATCCATGAAGAACCTTTGCCTGTTGAGCTTGAAGGAAAACCCGACTATCGCAGCATTCTCCTCAAGGAAAATATATGCGAATACGTGAACAATCAGAATGTACAAGAAGTATGGCTTTTTGCGTATGGAAATATCTCGGAATCAGCAATGGCAAGCGCCTATGAAAACAGCTATGATCTCCCTTTGTGCTCTAAAACCTATCGGATATACGGGTTTGATTATGCAAAAGGAACTGCTGAAGCCTTTTTCACCTGGACCAAGCAATTGGAAGCAGAGCTTGGCTACGTAGACGCGCATTTGCTTGAGCTTTGGCAAGGCCCTGAAAACCCGCAGAAAAAGCGCGCCATTGCGCGATGCGGATCAGCATCGTATCCTCCAAATTCCAGGCACGAAGAAGACTATGCCAATACCATTGCCCAAGAATCTGACTGTTTGGCATGGAACCCAGACAGCATTGGGCCGAGAATGCATATAAGCTGCGCACATTGGGAATGCCAAAAGCTCGACTATTTGATATGGAATCTTCAAAATCTTCCCGGAAGATTAAACACAAAAACCTATAAATCAAAACCACTGCGCAATTGGTGGGACGTGCACGGAGATTTTGACAATGTCATGTCAACCTCCCGAACTCTTTTACTAGAATAGTGGGCAACTTTGTTAAACACTCGGTGTTTAACATTTTCAACCCCCGCATTCTTGCGTTGGAGCAGTCATCACTTAACGAGTTACCATTGCGATAGCATAAATTGTTCGTTAGTATGGAGGATTGCAAAATCCTTGACATTTTTTTAGTATTGTGCTATAAATTCTTCTTGTGGGTATAGGATTCTAAGCGCCCTTAAGGAGGGACATATGAGGAAGTTCCGCTTGATTCTTGTGTCGGGTTTGCTGTTTGTCATGGCTCTGCTGGCCGCAGGCACGGCCGCGGCCGGCGGCTGGGCCAGCATAGTAAGCTGGTGGTACGGGGACAACTGGGGCGCAGGCATCACGGCCGCTCCTATAGACATCGATGACGGCATAATCCTTGTTCAGGTCCCTGTGGGACTCAATGAAATGACTCCCCGTGCGAGCCAGATCATTGGCTCGCAAACGATTGAAGTTCGAAATCCGACACAAGAGATATACGTGATGGATTTCTGGCCAAGCGTCAGGGGAGTATCAGGTGGCTACCCCAATATCCAACTCCTGATCTCCTACGAAGATCAGGTTGTACGAGATTGGGAAGGATATACGCTTCTGAGAATCCCTGCGGGGTTCTCGGGGCATCTCCAGCTCACTCTCCGCATTGCCCCGTGGGGAAGCGCCGGAGAATCCTGGGAAAAACTGTATGTCACGGGAATACAGATCTATCTTCCTTCGGATTCATCGGAGACCCCAGGGGTTGGCACAACGCCAGACGGGGTAACTACTATACCTCCCGAAGAAATCGGGGAGATGAAAGATGGAGGGACATACGTCCATCCCATGATCGAGGTGGACGGTAAAAAAATCTACCCCTAGGGTGAATGCGATGAAAAATTTCTGATGCGAAAATTAAGCCCCCACGATGACATATCAAATATATGCCATTGCCAGGGCTCTTTTATTAGCTCAAAATTTCAGTAAGCTGAAG
Organism: uncultured Candidatus Saccharibacteria bacterium; assembly: GCA_964632325.1. Lineage (GTDB taxonomy): Bacteria > Patescibacteriota > Minisyncoccia > Minisyncoccales > UBA10102 > JACOVZ01. The sequence continues at coordinate 5,070 of CAZWDJ010000008.1, forward strand.
TATGAAACGAATCCTGTTTGCCATACCAGTTCTACTGCTTATTGCGGTATTTTTCCCTTTTCTGCAAGAAAGCTTTCAACGTTCCGAACCCCAAAAGACGCTTGTGCAAGAACCAGCAGAAAAGCCCATCACCCTTCTTTTTGTTGGCGACATTATGCTAGACCGCGGAGTTGAATGGAAAGTAAAAACAGAGGGCAGGGGCGACTGGACATGGCCTTTTATGCATATCGCAGACACACTTTCAAAAGCAGACCTTTTATTTGGCAACCTTGAAAGCATTGTTTCAGACAAAGGAATAAAAGTAGGAAGCATCTATTCTTTCAGGGCAAATCCCCAAAGTATGGAAGCCCTTACATTCGCGGGATTTGACGTGGTATCTGTTGCCAACAACCACAGCTTTGACTACACCAGAGAAGCTTTTCACGATTCCCTCCTACGCCTTCAAGACGCAAAAATCGCATATACCGGAGGGGGCCTGAATGCAAACGAAGCAAACTCCCCGCTAATACAAGAAGTGGGAGGAATGAAAATCGCGTTTCTTGGATATACCAATTCAGGATCCCCATTGTGGCAGGCAGCAGGAACCCATGCTGGCATTGCATGGGCAGACGCTTCTTTATTGCCTGCTATTGCGCAATCCGTACAAGAGGCCAAAGCGCAGTCAGATATTGTTGTGGTTTCTTTGCACGCAGGAGAAGAATATCTGCAAGAGCCCAACGAGTTCCAGAAACTTTTTGGCAAAACCGCAATAGACGCGGGCGCCGATATTGCAGTTATGCACCATGCCCATGTTGTACAGCCGCTTGAACAATACAAGCATGGTTGGATTGCCTACGGCTTGGGAAACTTTTTATTTGATCAAAGCTTTTCTCAAGAAACCATGCAAGGAGCAATTCTTAAGGTCATTCTTGAAGATAAAAAGATGTCAGAAGTGAACATAATAGATACTTTAATAACCGAATCTTTCCAAGTAAAGATTCAATAGCATTGACGAAAAAGGATGATCCGAGTATGGTATAAAACAGCGAGATAGATATTCAAATCAGGCACAGATGAGAAGGAGGTTCTTTATGCTACAGTTCTCTTTTCAATCAGCGGCGTTGGCGGAAATCATCGGCATAGTCATTCTCATCCTTATTGCTCTTATCGTTATCTAGCGGCAACGGCATAAAAACTGCCCCCCAACCAAAATCCCGAGGATATTCCCCGGGATTTTTTCTTTGCAACCAATTCTGCGCAATAGAACCGCTAATCTATTACTCCATCTCCGTCCACATCACGGCCAGCCGATCTAACAATACTGAAATTCTTGTCGCTGGCATCACCTACTCCCAGGCCCCCGGATTCTTCCACGCCAAGAGTGTAATCGAAAATGGGATCATAAGATCCAGTATCAACCGTCCACTGGTAGGATCCCGTGTTGAGAATATTGGCGGCGATTGTTCTTCGGTATGCGCTTGTACTCCTATTTCCCAATACAATATCCACCCTATCAATTCCTTGGGATTGCCAGCTAATGACGTATGTTTTACCCCTTACCCATTCTTCCCCTCCATTAGGAGATAGAACAGTGATAGAAGGAAGAATTTCATTCTTTACTCGTGCCTGCACCTTAAATACAATCTGCTCTGGCTTCACGTCTCGGGATAAACTCAAAGAAGCAAGAAAACTATGAGATTTGCCTTTCCCAAGAGATACCGGGGTGCCAAGTGAATAATAAGGGGTGGTTCCAGTTTTAGGTTCTCCCTCCACCTCCAACACAATCGCTCCCGAACCCAATCCCGTAGAAGGCTCGATCGTATAAACCATCTCGAGATCACTCTGCGAAGTATTTTTTATTCGCCAATTCCAAGAATAGGTGCCCCCCGATTTATCTTCAGAAGACTTCGGGGCTATAAGCGTCTCAACAAACACTGTCTCTGAAGGCGCATCAATAACAACACTTTCAGAAGGAACGGTAGCGCTAGCAGAAGGAAGCTTCAACATCCAGTTATAGCTTCGTATAGCTCCACTAGACATCAGTGATATTTCCTGTCCTTTTTTGTTTCCGATTCCTTCAACAGATATTGCGGAAAAGCTAAAGTTTACTTCCGCATTCTCGGCAAACTTTTTGCGAAGCTCCTCCTCGCTTCTTGCGGTAACCTCCAGATCAACAAAGTAGGTTCCGGGCCTCAAAATTCCTGCGCTAATTGGTTTCTCTGTCGTAAAAATCTTGTACCCGGAAATTCTTTGCCGCTCTCCGCTGTCTACCAATCTATAACTTACGCTTGGACCTCCTGAAACACTTCTCAAGTACAACAGAAATGTTGGCTCTAGTATTTCTAGAAAGTTATCGCTCGCTTCATTTCCAATTGCAATTTTGGGACGAGCAACATACAGGCCCGACAAATCCTGGTCAATCGTTATCTGCCCCGTCATTGCTACAAATGAAGTGCCAGGACGATACGCTTCTTGCGGCCCGAGAGAAAAAGTACGCGTGGTGCTCCCTCGGGTGGAAAGCGAAACAGAAGAAGATATTCTATCTTTTGCCAAGGTAATCGTAATCACCCGGGCTTCGCTCCACTGATTATTGACATACGCCCGAACCCACACCTCAACCGGCCCTTCTTGAAGTTTTGAATAAAAAGGATTGTCGGGCAATATGCTAAACTCTCCGTTCCTGCTCAAGCGCCTATCGTCTCTCCAGTTTTCATACACCATGATTCCGTTCTGGAAAAATCCAAACAGATATCCGCTTGCTCCTGAAACTGGCTTTACCTTAAAGAAATATGTGGAATTCCCGTGCGAAAGCGTTTGTCCGTTTACCGGATACACCATTTCCGGAGCTGGAGTCATGGATGTGGACGAAACAATACTAAATACGTTGCTCTTTGCTATTGCAACACTGCCCGTCCAAACGCTATCAAGTTTGTCCCCGCAGTCATATGCCAAAATCTTATACGAGCCGCTCGGTATTTCCTTTCCTTCGGCGTCGTAACCAACCTTCCATTGCCAGATTACGTTAGGAGGAATAACATCATTTTTAGTGTAATCGCTGACAGTTCCGCAAGTTCTGAGATGGGCAACCATTGTTTCTGTATCAGAACGAATCAAGTTGACAACAAACCCACCCAGTGGCACTGAAGGCGAAAACCTCACATTCACGTAGCTCGTAGTTCCTTTCTGCAAGGTTTGCCCGCTTGTAGGATAGGTGATGCTAATAGAGGGAGCAGTATTAGATGCTTCAACAATATTCACATACCCATCACTGTTATCATAACTTCGTATACCATCAACAACCATTGTCATTTGAAGACGGTATGAACCTAATGGAAGATACGGGGAGATAGAAAGAGTAGCTATATTACGTCCAGATTCAGAACCAATGCTTGCTACAGTAACTCCGTGAATATTTACTTCTGTAGAGTCTATGAGAACAAAACTCGCAACATACCCTTTTTGATAGCGTGTTCCCTCCCACACCACAGTTTGGGTGCTTCCGCGAGCCCATCTTTCTCCTCCATTGGGAGAAAGAACGGTGATAGAGGGAGTAACTGGAGTTGGGATTGGAGTTGGAAGCGGTGTGGGAACTGGAGCAACTGCGCTGCAACCATACAATCTATTCAGCTTTGCTCTTGTGCTAGGCCCAACAAATCCGGTTCCCCGAGTAAGCCTAAAAGGAGCTAAAACTTCGCTCCTGTATTTTTCTTGGAACCCAACAACCGCAGAGGCTGTCTGCTCTCCGAATTTACTCTGGCCAGAACCATTTTCGCTCAAATCTACAACGGAAAACCCTTCTTTATCTAGGGCAGTCTGTAGAGCGAACACCTCATCATTAGAATCTCCTATTCTCAAATTCGTACTAAACGTATGACACCATTGCTCCTCTTGCCCTGGAATTTCAGCAAGCTGTCTGTTTAATTCAGCGATCTGCGCTTGCAACTGCGCGATAAGCGCCTGAATTTCCTGCGCTGTCATTGCCTGCACTCCAGGCGCATTAAACGCAAAAGCGACCAACAGGCCGATGCTTAAAATACATTTCTTGAGTGTCATTAATATATACTGATTAGAAATAAAAAACTGACTGTTATTGTACGATACCCCACCTTTAAAGCTTTGTCAATACAAAAACTCCTTGACCTTGAACAGTGAAGCAAGCTATTTACTTCAAGGAGATACGTACCTTCGCGCCAAGCGCGCTAGCGACTCTCCCTAAAAAAGAAAGGGAAGGGTTATACGCTCCGGATTCAAAACGGCTTATAGCCGATTGCTTTGTGCCAATTTTTTTAGCAAGTTCTTTCTGCGTCAATCCCTTCTCAATTCTTTTTTGGATAATCATACGGACAAAAATAAACTCGGGCGCGAGATCTTCGTATGCCTTTTTTACTTTTTTATCTCCAAGAAGTTTTGCTCGGAATTGCCTATAGGATTTCATA
>CAZWDJ010000008.1:9584-16145 GCA_964632325.1 uncultured Candidatus Saccharibacteria bacterium
CCGTCTGCTTTGCCCTTGACCTGGGGCATGAGCGCGGCCATGACCTTGCCCATGTCTTTCAGGGAAGCTGCTTTTGTTTTCTCAACAGCCGCCTTTACAAGCTTTCTTACTTCTTCTTCAGAAAGCTGTTTTGGAAGATACGCTTCTAGCACCTTCAATTCTCTGGTCTCTTTATCAACCAAATCCTGCCTATTCCCTTTTTGAAAAGCTTCAATAGACTCCCTGTGCTTTTTTGCTTCTCCAGCTATTACCTCCTGGATCTCTTCATCGGTAAGCTTGCTGTTTTCTTCAAGCTGGCTTTCTGAAGAATCGGGGCGCTCCTTGCTTATCTTGGTTCTTTTCTCTATCTCCTTGTTTCCGATTACAGACAAAAGCATGCGCAATGTGCTTGTGCCTGTTTCATCGCGCTCCTGGAGCGATTTCTTTACCCTTTCTTGAAGGGTTTGTTTCAGAGCCATGATTATAGCTTGCCAAGCTTTGCAAGCTTTTCCCGCTCTTTCTGCTTTTCAATTCTTCTCAACGCGTTTACCTTGCGCTTAGCCAGACTCAAGGGTCTTTTGTTGAACAGCGCCTTCTTTGCTCCCCGCAAAACTCCGCTGTCTTTGATCCTCTTTGAAAATCTCCGAACCAAAGAAAGGTTTGTTTCGCGGTCTACCTTCTTCACTTCAAATACCATTGTTTTCTTCATTGGTTGTTTGCTAACAAGTGGAGATGCAAGTGGTCTACTTCTTGACCACCTTCTCTGCCTACGTTAATCATCAATTTGTATCCTTTCAGCTGTTTGCTTCGCGCGACCTTTTGGGCAAGGAGTATAAACTCTCCCATTAATTGCAAATCGTTTTGCTCTACATGGTCTATGGAAGGAATGTGCTTTCTAGGAATCAGCAGAAGATGCACCGGAGACTTGGGATGAATATCATGGAACACCACGAACTTTTCATCTTCGTATTCAATCGTTGCTCCGATTTCTTTGTTTGCTATTTTACAAAAGACGCACTCGTTCATACGAACTTATTTCCTCAATCTCTTTTTAATCTCCTCCACCACATTTTCAAGTTTCACGGTTTCTTGCACCCCCGTGTCCATTCTGCGCATGACAATGGTGTTGTCCAGCACCTCTTTTTGCCCCAGAATCAGCGTATACAGCACGCCAATCTTATCTGCCCTGGCAAGCTGGGCACGGAGAGAATCCCGTCCCAAAGATTCCCCCGCATTGATATTTGCCTTGCGCAATCCTTCCAATATCTTCACAGACTTTTTCTTTGCGGAATCTCCCAGCTGCGCAAGAAACACTTTCGGGGCATCTTGAGATTCTCCCAGCAATCCCTTTGCTTTCATGATGTTTACGATCCTTTCCACTCCTGCCGCAGCTCCCGACGCGGGTACATCTCTTCCCCCTAGCAGCTTTACCAAAGAATCAAACCTTCCTCCTCCTGCCAACGCAGAAGGGGCCTGATCCGTGCCTTCCCGTTCGGGAAAGATCTCAAATACGGTTTTGGTATAGTAGTCAAGGCCTCTTACCAAATACGGATCCAAGTGATAGGGAAGATCAGCTTCATCCAAAAATTCAAGAAGGGATTTGAAATGCGCCTTGCACCCGTCGCATAAATGGTCGATTATCTGGGGAGCTTGGGATTTTACTCTTTGGCATTTCTCTTCTTTGCAGTCAAGGATGCGCAAGGGATTCTCTTTCATCCTTCTTCTGCATTCAGAGCACAGACTATACTGCCTGGGCCGCAGAAAATTGGTCAAAAGCTTTTTGTAATACGGCCTGCACTGACTGTCTCCAATGCTGTTGACTTCAATAATCAGATGACTGAATTTCAGCTCTTTCAATATCGTATAGAACATTTGGATTACCTGGGCGTCGATTGCCGCAGACTGCTCTCCAAATACTTCAAAGTCAACCTGGTGGAACTGCCTGAACCTTCCTGCCTGCGGATGCTCATACCGGAAAAGAGGGCCGTACGCATACAGTTTTACTGGCTGGGGAAGATTAGCCATGCCGTGTTCCGTATACGCCCGCACAATGCCGGGAGTAAACTCGGGCCGGAGCGCCATGACATCTCCGCCCTTGGTTTTCAAAAGAAACATTTGCTTTTCCACGATATCAGTGGTGCTGCCGGTGCCCTTTTCGTACAGCAAGGCATCCTCAAGAATGGGCGGATCTATTTTCCCAAAGCCGTAGAATTTTGCAATATTGTTGACCACTTCATATACGCGAAAAAAATACTTCTGGTCTTCAGGCAGAATATCGTGCATCCCGGTTGGCGTTTGAAATTTTATTCCTTTACTCATGTATCACAAAGTAATTAATATGTTGGGGCTGCGATTGCGGTAAACATATTGAGAGGGAATACCCGCAAGAGCGCTTTTCCTACGATAAACTCGCGCTCCAAGGTTCCCCATGCCCTGGAATCTGAAGAATACGGCCTATTGTCTCCCATGACAAAATATTCTTTTTCTCCCAGATTTTTCTTCAAAGACCCCGGGGTTTCAAGCCACGAAGACAAATATTCTTCGTCCAATTCAGTGCTTTTGCTTTCTCGGGTGATGAACACTTTTCCGTCTTTCACCTCCACCGTTTCTCCGGGCAATCCGATAATCCGCTTGATATAGTTTTGAGAAGGGTTTCCTGGAAACCGCAGCACCACCACCTCCCCTCTGCTAGGATCCCTGAAACGGTACGAAAGCTCATCCACGATCAAATAATCCCCATTATGGAAATTGGGCTCCATGGAAGCTCCCCGCACCAAAAATGGCTGGAATACGAACGCTCGTATGGGAAGAACAATCAGCAAAGCGATGATAAGAATCTTCAGAGAATCCAGAATAAAAGAAACAAGCCCTTTCATGAACCTTAGTATACCAGATTTTTTCTCCTTTGCAAGCTCGTATGGTATACTGCTCTCATATGTTTCTCGTAATAGGATTGGGAAATCCAGGCCAAGAATATCTTCAAACGCGGCACAACGCGGGGTTTTTGGCTTTGCATTCTTTTGCGGCCTTGCGTGACTTTCCCGAGCCAGAAAAAAATGCCAAAGCGAATGCCCTGATATCCGAAAAAACCATGCAGCAAGAAAAGGTGCTTTTGGCATGGCCGCAGACCTTCATGAACAGTTCCGGAGACGCAGTGCAGTTTCTTGCTTTGTTTTACAAAATTCCTCCCCAGAATATTATCGTCATCCATGACGACATAGACCTCCCCCTGGGAACAGTGAAAGTTTCCTTGGGATCGGGATCTGCGGGGCACAAAGGAGTGGAATCAATCATAGAAAAGCTGGGAACCAAGAACTTCTCACGCATCAGGATAGGAATCCTCCCCAAGCAGGGAAAACCCGAAGATGTGGAGCGCTTTGTACTCCAAGAATTCACCAAAGAAGAACAAACAATTCTGAAGGATTCAATGCAGAAAACTTTTTCTCTTCTAGAAACGATTATTGCAAACTCTCCCGATAAAAAAACTGAGAAATAATCCCAGTTTACTTTAGCGCTTTAAGCCGGACCGCCCTAAACGTTCGAGGGACAAGCCCCATTACATTACCGCAGTTTTCGCATGCTGCAAAGGGTGGGCGCTCATTTTCTTCTCCGACATAGTATCGTATATTCACGTGGCCGTGGCACTCGGGAATTACGCATACCACAGTTACAGAAGCTCTTGGGAGTGTGCCAGACGCTGCACCCAATACATATATACTCACCACTTCCTGTTGTTGCATGTATTCCTCCTTGCGTTCAGTAAAGTAGATCATATATACTTCTCTTGGATGACTTTGTCAACTATTTTAGCCCGCCAGACCACTGCTATGAATATACGGAATATCCACCAAGTATGTGGGGATCTACCGCCTACGCATTTCTCGCAAGCGTAAATCCCCATACGTTTCGCACTCCTGCTTGCTTTAACGTTTGAGCACATTCTTTCATTGTGACTCCCGACCTCCATATATCATCAATGAGAACAACGGTTTCAAATCTCTGCACGCTCTTGGCCTTGAAGGGCCCTTCCATAAGATCTTGGAGATTTTCAGGATTTCTTGCTCGCTGAAGCAAGGGAACTGATTCTTTCTGCAGAACATTAGCTATGAGATCGGAAATAACTTTTGCTTGGTTATATCCTCTTTTCTTCTCTTCTATTTTGTCCATGGGGACGAAAGAAATTCCAGTATGAGGCAAACATAGCAATGAAAAGAATTGTGAAAATTGCTCTTCATTGTTTGCCATAGTAAAGAATGCGCGGGCTACCATTTCCTCGTACGCATCCCGTATTCCTCTTTCTTTTGCAAGTTGAAGAATTTTGGCAACAATGCCTTGATACTCCCATACGCAAGAAAACCCGTCCAGGGATCCGCTGCATGAAGAATGAATTCTGCCGTGCACGGTTTCCTTCCAGCAGCCAGGACATATAGGGGAGGCTTCAGAAATAAAAAGAGAGCACTTCTGGCAGATATATGCTCCCTCTGTTTTGCACCCTACGCACATGCGGGGGAAAAATGTATCAAGAACAAATGACGGTATACTTCTCAAGAATCCCACAGCTTACAGATTAAAATACGAGATAAGGCGCTGGAGTCCGCGCTGAAGAGTCACCAGATCTTTTTTGACATATTTTTCAACAACGCCATTTATGTCAGTATATGCCTGAGTGATGCTGGCAGGGGAGTCAATGCCGTAGTTGATTCCCTGGCCAAAGTGATCAATGCTTCCCTGAACTTTCTTAACGGCCAGAGGAAAACCTGAATCAAAATCTTCCGCAAACGCGTACGAAACTTCAGAAACAGCTGCACTTGCATGCGCATACGCAACCGAAGCACGATTTGCATACAGCAGAATGCCTGCGTCAAAATTCGTTGCGAACTCCGACAACATTCCCTGCTTTTGGCCAATCGCCAGGCCCGCAAGCAAAAGCATGGGAACAAGAGAAATAAATGCCAGGCGGGGCAGGGACATTTCGGGATTCGCCAAAGCTTCCTGCACGCGAATCATATCTTCGGTGGGAAGATTCAAAGGAGGAGCTGTTTCTTTCATGATGCTGCGCTTTGCCTGCTGCTTGAATTCTTCAGAACGGGCAATATATTCTTGCAGCCATTCTTTTGTCGTCACCCAATTTCGTTTTACCTTAAGCGCGCGAAGCTTTCCCTGGCGCGCGCGCAAACTTAAGTATTCTTGGGAATACGCGCAATTCTTTGACGCGTCTTGCAAAGAAATATATTGTTCTTCAAGAGTAACCATTCATCTATTATCAAAGAATCAAAAAGCTCCGTCAAGGAGCATGCCTGTGGATACCGATATTCTGCATATTGTATATCCCTATTTTTTGGCCATGCTCTGCAAAAAGCCAAGCATCATATAGCTGAAAAGCAAAGAAGATCCGCCGTAGCTCACAAAAGGAAGCGAAAGCCCCACAATAGGGAGCAGTCCCAAATTCATCCCTATATGCACCACAAACTGCGCAACAATCACGCTGGCAAAGCCAATGGCGAAAAGCCGGGGAAAATTGCTTTGCGCGCGGATGCCAATCTGAAAAATGCGCCACAGCAGCAGCGCATACAGCAAAAACAAGATTGAGAGGCCGAATAGCCCGAATTCCTCTCCGATTGAAGCAAAGATAAAATCGGTGTGTGGCTCGGAAAGGAAATGATACTGAATCTGGCTCCCCTGGCCAAATCCCTGCCCAAATATGCCTCCATTGCCAATTGCAATCTTTGACTGCAGCTGGCTCCACCCAATTCCAAGAGGATCCAGCTCTGGCTCCACAAAGGAAAGCAACCTGCTCTTTTGGTAATCCTGGAGAACAAAATTCCATCCGATAGAGAAAACTGCGGAAACCGCAAGTATGAGCAATATAAAATGTCTCAATTTGATTCCCGAAACAAGAAGAATGGAAACCCAAAGCGCGAACAGCACAAAGGCAGATCCCAGGTTTGGCTGGCGATAAATAAGAAAGAGCGGAACAGCGAAATATATTCCAGATAGAATGATATGCACCACGCGGTACATTTCACGATGCCTGCTCGAAAAATACTTTGCCATAAGGACAATTAGCACAAACTTCATGAACTCTATCGGATCCATGGATATGCCGCCAATTCTGTACCATCCCTGCGTTCCGCGAGTTTCAGGAGCAAAAACAAAAAGGCCAATGAGCAATAAAAGCCCTATTCCGTATAAAAATAAGAGGATAAAGGAGTGATTCCGCAATACACGCCAATCCAGCGTGGAGATAAAGAGCATAGACAACAGCCCTATTCCAAGAAACATAAGCTGTTTTTGGAAGTTTTCAAAGCTTTGCTGGGCTAGGGAATAGCTCAATATAGAAAGCAAGCCAAATAAGGTAAGAAGCAAGGCGCTCCCGTTAAGAAGCCAGTCCAACTGTTTTATATGCGCTATAGCGCCTCGCAATATCATTTGAAGTAAATTCCGGTTTTACACAATACAGCAAATAGAATCAAATTTACGTTTTATACCCGATTTCACACACTTCTCACTCCAGCAGTATGCCAGCGTATTTATCCCACTTCTTTCGTCTGTACGACTCAAAAAGGTCATGAAATGATCCCT
>CAZWDJ010000009.1:0-4430 GCA_964632325.1 uncultured Candidatus Saccharibacteria bacterium
GAGAAAGCTCGCAGGTGTTAGGCAAGCTCGCGGAGTTTTTTGAAGACGAAGTGGCCCAGATTACGCAAAACCTTGCTTCGGTCTTGGAGCCCATCTTGATGCTTTTGATAGGAGGAGTAGTCGGCCTCTTTGCAATTTCCATGATCCAGCCCATGTATTCCATGCTGGGTTCTTTGCAGTAATAATGAACCAGAAAGGGTTTTCTTTTACCGAGCTTGCGGTCGTGCTTTCTATCGTTGTTTTGATTTTTCTCATTGCCATTCCCACCTTGGGAATATTTGAAAAGCAAAAATCTTTAGACGGTTCGATCCAAGCCATTATGGGGACTTTGCGGATCGCGCAAAGCAAGACTTTAGCTTCTGATCAGTTGAGTTCGTACGGAGTGTATTTTGATCAAGTTTCAGATCCCCAGCAATATGTGCTGTTTAAAGGAGATTCGTACGCCACGAGAGACCCTGCCCAGGATAAGATATTTGATATTCCAAGCAGGGTAGATTTGTTTGACGTTGCGGTGCCGTTGGGAGAGGTGGTATTCCAAAAAATTACAGGAGAAACAAGTCAAGCCGGCACTATTTCTCTGCGCTTAAAATCAAATCTCGCAAAAGTGAGAACGATATATATTGACAGTCTGGGCAATGTTGCGGTCAAGCAGGGAGCAGTTCCTTTTTCAGAAGACTTTGAGAGCGGGAATACCAATCAATGGGAGAATGTATTTGTGGAATCTGGCAATACGCTTGAGGTGGTGAATCAGGCAGCGTACGAGGGGAGTTTTGGCATTCGATCAAAAACCAACGGAACCAATGATGACGCAAACGTGCAAAAAGTCCTTGAGCCTTCTGACGATGTGTATATGCGAGTTATGATGAAAATGATCGCAGATGTTCCCGTAGGGAATCCGCAGTACTTCATGGGGCCGACAAAGAATGCTATGTCCAATGCAGCCCAAGACCTTATAAGCATTGTAGGCGTCCGCAGACTTTCCTCCGATCTCAACAATAATTTTTACGTATTCGCAAATGGCGCGTGGCAAGACACGGGCTTTGATTTTGCTCTCAACACCTGGTACTGCGTTGAACAAAGAGTAGTTGTGGATTCCGCTGTAGGAAGGGTGCAGACGTGGGTAGACGGCGCTTTAACATCAGACCAAAACGTAAACACTGGGAATGAATACGCCAAAGGAGCTATGCTTGGAGCAAACGGCCAGGTCAGTGCTTCGTATTATACTGAATATTACTTTGATAATTTCCAGGCTGCCAACACCAGAATTTACTGTCCGGGTTCCTTACAACCTCTTGATGAAGACCGCGTAGTTGATTCCAGGCACGCGCACATAGGGTATGATTCCATAACGCGGGAGATTCTGACTTCTGAAAACATTACGCTTACTTTTCCCAATAGCGGGTCTCCAGTGGTTGAGCAAATCCTCATTAGCTCAAATATGCAGGCAGGCCAGATATTTTGGGAAGGGAGCGTGACTGTGGGAGGACAAATCCAGGAGTTGCAGATTCTGACGCATCAGTTTAATGATCCTGTGCTGGGAACGCAGTTTTCTATGAAGCGTGATCAGCGGTACAATACAAAAGAGCTCATCATAACTCTAAGCGGAGATTCTACGGGTAATATTATTCACTATGACGATGACGGGATTATTATCTCTGGCGGAGAATCAATATATGCGCAGACCCCTTCTTTGCAATAGCAAAGGACTGACAGTTTTGGAAATCGTGATTGTCTCCACGGTTATTGGTTTGGCTTTGGTGTCTTTGCTAGGGTTGGCCTCGTTTTCCTTGAGCCAGAGCTTGATCATGAACCAGACTGCGCAGGCAACGGCGCTTGCAAGAGAGCAGTTGGAAGCAGCGCGAAGCTTCAGAGACGGCACGTCTTGGTCAAGCGGTCTGGGCCTGCTTACCACGGGAGTTGACTACTACCCCGCCTTGTCGGGAAACAATCCTCCTGCTTGGCAAATGCTTTCTGGGGCAGAGGATGTGGGGATATTCACCAGGTCTTTGGTGTTTACCGACGCGTTGCGCGACGGAAGCGGAAATATTGTGGAAACAGGAGGGACCGCGGATGATGACACGAAAAAACTCGTGAGCACGGTTTCTTGGAGCGAGCGCGGAAGAGAACACGAGGTGCAGTTAACCACGTATCTTGCAAACTGGAAATGAACCCAGCACCATTTCTATGCATTATTTACATGTTTTAAGATCTAGATTCCATGGCAAGTCATACTGAGTCTACCAATAATCTCAAGAGAAATGGTGCTGGGTTTACCATTATCGAGCTCATGACCTATGTTGGGGTGTTTGGCATGTTGGTTGGAGCAGTGGGAGTTTTGTTGTTTTGGACTATTCGTACGCAGGCAAAAGTACAGGCAGAAAACGAAGCGGTATTCCAATCCTCAAGAGCCATGGAAGTGATGACCAAGGAAATCCAAGGGGCAAAAAGCATATATATCCCAACATCGCTATTTGGTTCAGATCCAGGCCAGCTTTCTTTGGAAACAGATAATCAGATGCCTTCAGGAGAAACAAGCACCTATGTGGACTTTTTTGTGTGCGGGACCCGTTTGTGCATGAAACGGGAATCGCAAGAGCCTTCACCCTTGACTTCAGAAAAAGTTGAGGTTGAGCAGTTCCTGGTGACGCATATAGTGACCGGAGGGGCTCCTTCTATACGCGTTGACCTGACAATTTTGGTGAATCCCATAGGACTTTTGGAATATACGGCAACAGTCCCCTTAACATTCACGGCAGCATTGCGTTCGTATGCGGAATAACAATATGCAAAAAGGAATTGCGGCATTGTTCTTGAGCGTTTTGGCGACAGCAGTAAGTCTTGCTATTGGGGCAAGCATATTCTTTATCACCTTTTCCAATACCACTATTTCCCGCAATATGGTGCGTTCAAGCCAGGCAGCAGTTGCCGCAGAAGCAGGCGTAGAAGACGCAGCTTTGAAGCTTAAGCAGGGTCAGGTATTTGAATCGTCGTATTCGTTTCCTGTGGGTACCTCTGAAGCGTCTATCAATATCACGTCAGAAGGAGAATTGAGAACAGTGGAAGTTCAGGGAGACCAGCAAGGCAGCATACGAAAAGTAGAGACCGTGTTGAAGCTGTCAACAATAGCCGCCCAATTCCATTACGGGATGCAGGCTGGAGATCTTGGTTTTGTCATGGATAACAATGCAACGGTGCTTGGTAGCGTATTCTCAAATTATTCTGGCACTGGTGTTGAAACCACGATTGCGAATCAGGGAAGTGTTACAACCAACACTCTTTTGGTTGGAGATGTTGTTTCGCGCATCGATGGCGCGCAAAGTTTTGTAGCAGGTACTAACGGAAGGGTACGTAGGGCAAGAGTGAGTATTAAGAGAATAGGAAATCCGGGACCCGCTACTCTTCGTGTTCTTCCGGATAATAGTGGCGTACCCGATACAACTGGCGAGATTGCTTTTAGTACGCTGTCTGGCATAAGTACGCAATATGCTTGGGTTGAAACAGTCATGACTTCCAATACGTATATAGATGAAGAGACTGGAAAGCTGGTTGAACGAGAAGTGGTGAGCGGACAAACATATTGGCTTGTGGTAGATACTGATACCGCAGATGCTTTAAACTACTACGAGCTTCAAGGAGTATTAGACTCTGTGTATACATCAGGAACGTTTCTATATAGCGAGGATCATACCATTGGCCCGTGGGCAGGACCTCCTCAAGGAGCAAGAGACATAGGTTTCAGGCTTACTGGTGGTACTCTTATTACGGGTGATGTATGGATTGCCGGTGGGCCAGACCCAAATCAGCAACAATTAAATTACGGAGGTCCTGTGGGCTATGATTTGAAAGTGAGATATGACAACCCCACAATGGATGCTGCGCAAAGTTTTGTACCGGACTTTAACGGAAGGATACACAAGGTAAGTTTGTTTGTTAAGAAAGTAGGGGCTCCTAGTAATGCCACTATTCGTATTACTATTGACGCGGGAGATAAGCCGAATACGGGAGGATTTACTACTGGAACCCTGGTTGCTACCAGCGTTACATCTTCTTTTCAATGGATCGATGTTCCACTAGCTAATGTTAATTATACTTTTATTCCCGGTCAAAAATACTGGATTGTTTTTGATAACGGTTCAGCAAGCTCTAGTAACTACTATGTGTGGGGATCAGATGGGGCCGAGAGCTATGCCGCAGGGCGGTTTTTGTACTGCAGCAGCTATTCTTCGTGCGCAGGATGGCAAGAGCCTACAGAAGGACCTCGCGACGCCATGTTTAGGGCATTCGTGAATACCAGAATGGAGAGAGTAATGACAGGCGCGGATGCGCATGCAAGCACCATGTTGCTTTCGAGTGTTGGCGGAGATGCGTATTACCACACCATTGATAGCAGTACGCTAGTAGAGGGAACGAAATATCCCGACAACGGAGCT
>CAZWDJ010000009.1:4440-14475 GCA_964632325.1 uncultured Candidatus Saccharibacteria bacterium
GAGCTCCCTCTACGGTGCCGCTTCCGATTAGTGACTCTCAAATTGAGTTTTTTAAAGATGCGGCAACTACAGGAGGCACATGCGAACCTCCTGTATGCGACGCAGAAGGAGATTACGAAAGATCGGCTCCAGGACAACAAGGAGATCAGGGCGGAGGAGTCTATCATTTGGGACCAATAAAAGTTCCAGGTATCATGAGGATAACGGGAACAGCTAAACTTGTGGTTACTGGGACAATTCATGTGGTAGGAGATGTGACCTTAAAAGAAGGCGGATCATGCAGTCCTCTGCCCTGCGAGGTAAGTGTGGGTTCTTCTTTTGGAGCTGCGAGCGGAGTTATTGTTACAGACGGAGTCGTTAGTATTTCTAACGATCGGAGAATCTTGGGTTCTGGTACCGAGGGCAGCTATTTAATGATAGTTTCTACGTCCACCGCTACTCCATCTACCCCTGTTGGATCATATCAACACGCTATAGTAGTTGAAAACGAAACGACTGGTTCAATTTATTATGCGCCGAAAGGGTCAATTAATATGAGAAATAAGGCAGGAATGAAAGAAGCTTCTGGAAAGCGCATCGAAATTGAAAATACTGCGACTGTCACATACGAAACCGGGCTTGCGAACGTGAGTTTTTCTATGGGTCCCCAAGGATCTTTTGAACTAGTGAGCTGGAAGGAAGTTGAATAATTGGGTAGAATAGATACATGCTATTGGATTTTCTTACGCTGCACCCAGACGCTTTTGGGTTGGACATTTCAGATTTGTCGTTCAAGGTGGCAAAACTCAAGAAAACAGCAAAAGGGCTGAAGCTTTCTTCTTTTGGGGAGTTTGATATTCCGGCAGGATATATCGTGCAGGGAGAAATCAAAAAAGAAAAAGAGCTGGTCTCCCTTATCCATTCTTCTTTAAAGAATGTGCACGGAGAAAAGTTAAAGACCCGCAACGCGGTGATCTCGCTTCCTGAAGAAAAGGCATTTTTGCAGGTAATTCAGCTCCCCCGCCTGGAGCAGGAGGCTTTGTCTCAAGCCGCGTTGTTTGAATCAGAAAACTATATCCCCTATCCCTTGGAAACCGTGTATGTGGATTCCCAGGTTGTGGCGCCTATGAAGAACCATTTGGACCATACAGACGTGCTTCTCGCCTCTTTGCCAAGAGATACGGTGGATTCGTATGTTTCTTTGTTTAAGGCTTCGGGCATCAACACGCTCGCGTTTGACATTGAATCTTTGGCGCAGGCCCGAGCTCTTATATCAAAAGAAATTTCCCAAGTTCCTTTTTTGATAATGGATATGGGAGGAGCTGAAACCAACTTTATTGTTTTTGCGGGAACCAGCGTGCGTTTTACTGCCTCTAGTCCTGTTTCGTCGCATAACTTAACAGAAAATGTCGCAAAGGCATTGGGATGCGATATTCAAAAAGCAGAGGAGTTAAAGCTCCTGCATGGCGTAGCAGATGCCCAGGATCCCCAAGGAGCCAAGGTGCGCGATGCCTTGGTTCCGGTGCTTCAGGGCTTTGCCGCGGAAATGAAAAAATACATTGAGTACTATTCTTCCCATGCGTCCCATCAGCATACTCCTTCTGACGAGAAAGACATAAAGAAGGTAATCTTGTGCGGAGGAGGGGCGAATCTCAAGGGGCTGGAAGGGTTTTTGTCGCAGGCATTGAGAATCCAGGTTGTGCTGGGAAATCCCTGGGTGAATATTATGAAATTCCCTTTGAAAGTTTTGCCTCCTATTTCGCTTGAAGAATCCTTGAAATACAGCACGGTGCTGGGGCTTGCCTTGCGGGGAGCCCAAGTATGATCAACCTTTTGCCCTCACAATACAAAAAGGAAATTGAAATGGAAGAAACCTTTCGCCTTCTTGCTATTCTTGGAGTTTCTTTCTTCGTGTTTTTTCTCTCCTTGGTACTGATGCTGTTTTCCTTGAGAATATATTTTGCCAGCCAGATTGAAACGCAGGAGATTCTCATTGAATCGTTCAAGGAAAAGTCCGGGCTTCAGGGCAAGATTTCAGATGAAGTGAAGCGGCTCAACGGTATTTTAGCGAGCGTGGACCAATTTTATCAGAACCAAGTTTTGCCGTCTGAAATTTTGGCCCGCATTTCTTCTCATATGCCAGAGGATATGTATCTGACCGCTTTTTCTCTTGCTCCCCCGGCTCCTCCCAAGAAAAAAGGAGACCGCGTAGACTACAAGGCAGCCCTGGCTTTGCGGGGGTACGCAAAAGACCGTGATTCTCTGGTGAAATTCAAAGAAGGGCTGGAGCAGGATCCTTTGTTCCAGGGAGTGCAGTTTCCTTTGTCTAACTTTACGAATCCCAATAACTTTTCAGCAAATCTGCAATGGTCTCCTTAACCGGAAAACGGAAAATCATAGCAATCGCGCTGGTGTTCGCAGTCGTATTTCCCGCGTTTATCGCGCTTGGAGTATTCCCTTTTCTCAAAGGAGTTGCCGCTGATGCCCAGGATCTTTCCAAAAAGCGCAGAGATTTGGCTACGCTGGAAGACGAGGTGCGCAACCAGGCAGAGTTTTCACAGTATTCCCTGGACCGCGCCCCGGACTTTCAAAAGCTCTCCTCTTTGTTTTTGGACCCGGGCAATCCCACGCAATTTTTGAAAGCCCTGGAGGATTCTGCTTTGCAATCGGGGTTGTTTTCCTCGGTTGTTCCAGGCAATGCCCAGAAAGTGCAAGGAGATATCTGGCCGTCTATTGAATTCAAGCTTTCTTTTAAGAGCTCGTATGCATCCCTCTTGGCGTTTTTGAGAAGATTGGAAAGCATTCCGTATCTTTTGGAAATAAGAAACCTTACGGTTGTGCAAGAGCAGGGCCAGCTTGGCATTACTCTTTCGCTTAAAGTATACACCAAATGAAACTGAATCTTTCGTTTTCGCCAAAAAGCGTCTTAAAGCTGACACGGGGCTTGGCAGAGCACGCGTTCTTGATGACCATGCTTTTGTCTGTGTGCGCGCTGGCAACGTCGGCAGTCATATTCTTTGCCGCCCAGGCTGCTGCCACCGCTTTGGGAGATTCGGCCCAGCAGTTAAGCGCGATTCGATTCAGGCAGGATTTTTTTCTCCGCATCATGAGAGAATGGGATGAGCGGGAAACGCAGCTGATGCAGATACCCGCCTTGAACGATCGGAATATTTTTTCTGCTCCCCAGCAATTGACTGAAGAGGAATAAGAAGGTATAATCCACCCGTGTCGGGAGAAATCAAATTATCTTGTGGTGGAAAATAGGAGCAGCGACGTTCTTAAATTTTCAGCGAAAATTTCAATTTCTCCCGTATAGGAAAACAGTCCCGAGCTTTTGCGAGGGACGTTAGAAACCGTGGGTTTCTAAAGCAGTGGGGTCGGGAGAAATTGCCTGTCTCCATAGCTCAATGGATAGAGCACCCGCCTTCTAAGCAGGTAATCCAGGTTCGACTCCTGGTGGAGACACATCAATTTTGTGAAAGCAAAATTGTGGTTTTCCCCGTATAGGAAAACAGTCCCGAGCTTTTGCGAGGGACGTTAGAAATCCTTCGATACTGAGTCTCAGGACGAAGTGCCGAGGGTTTCTAAAAGAAGGGGGTCGGGGAAAACCGTGTGCCGTGGAGACCTTGGTGTAATGGCAGCACTAGAGTTTGTGGAACTCTCGGAAGGGGTTCAAATCCCCTAGGTCTCCCCAGTTTGCGCGATGGATGAGATAAACAAAAACTCCCCTTTCGGGAAGTTTTTGTTTTCTAGTTCTCTATATCCGAATCAGGATCATCAAGATCGTCTTCTTCATCCTCTTCCTTTGATTCTTCCTCGGAGAGTTCTTCGTCTAGATTCTCTTCTCCCGGCTCAGGCGCTTCATTCCCTCCGAATCCTTCATCGGGATTCATCGCGAATTCAATAAATTCGTTTGGTATCATAAAAACTTTGTTTGCAACAGTCACGACCTTTTTACAAAACCATATTATGAAAGGCGGGAATCATTGTCAACAGATTTGCGATACATCTGTCCACAGGCAAGTCCTGAGAGCCGAAGGGATTGAAAAAACAGGCAGTGCGTGATATATTACGGGTGTTAAATTTCTCGCGTAGTAATTTGTCTGTCCCCGTAGCTCAACGGATCGAGCAGGCCCGTCCTAAGGGCAAGATGGGGGTTCAATTCCGCCCGGGGACACAATAGTTGGGGCCTGTTGCATAATGGTAGTGCACGTGGCTGGCAGTCACGGAGCAGGGGTCCGATTCCCCTCAGGTCCACCAGTGGCCGTACTGGGACGGTTTCGAAAACCGTTTGTCCCGCAAGGGGCACGTGGGTTCGAATCCCACCCTCTCCGCCAATAGAAACTTCATTGATTTGCGATATATTTAGTGGTATGATATCAACCATGCCTTTCTTTTCTTCGTCAAAAAAAGAGGAGACGCCCAAAGAGACCGTGAGGCGCATTGAAGAGTTGGAGAAAACAATCCAGGATCTTTCGCAAGAAGTGGCATCGTGCAAGCAGGCATTGAAAAAGGCGGTCAGCAGGGTGGGAATCGTGAGATTCAATCCATTCCAGGAAAAAGGAAGCGACCAGAGTTTTTCTTTCGCGCTTTTAGACGAGCAGGGCAATGGCATTGTGGTGACGAGCCATTTTTTCAAAGAATACAACAGGGTATACGCAAAGCCCATTTTTCAGGGCAAGTCGGAGTACGCGCTTTCGGCAGAAGAAAAAGAAGCGCTGCAAAAAGCGGCGCAGTCGTAATGTATATGGAAAAATTCTATGAAACAATCACATCCAGGCGATCCAAAAAGTGCATCTTATTCCCGGCCTCCTATAGCGGTGATTTTAGGCCATGTTGACCATGGGAAAAGCTCGTTGCTGGAAGCCATACGCGAGGATTTTAAGATAACTTCAAAAGAATCAGGAGGCATCACGCAGCATATTGGAGCGTACGTGGCAGAATATCAGGGCAAAAAGATCACGTTTCTTGATACGCCGGGCCATGAAGCGTTTTCTGCCATGCGTTCAAGGGGAGCAAAAGTGGCAGATGTTGCTGTGTTGGTGGTTGCCGCAGACGAAGGAATCAAGCCCCAAACCAAAGAAGCTATTGCCGTGATTGAGCAGACAAAGCTCCCTTTTATTGTCGCCATAAACAAAATTGACAAACCTGGGGCAGATATTGAGCGCGTGAAAGCGGAATTGGGAGCAAACGGGGTGTATCTGGAATCTCTAGGAGGTACTGTGCCTTTTGTAGGAACCTCTGCCACGACCAAACAGGGCATTCCAGAGCTTTTGGAAATGATCTTGCTGGTTTCTGAAGTAGAGGGGCTGGAAAGCGATCCCGAAAAAGCAGCAGAAGGCGTTGTTATTGAAGCGTCTATGGATCCTCGCAGAGGGCCGGCAGCCACTCTTCTTTTGGTGAACGGGACTTTGAGAATAGGAGATGTCGTGGGAACAAAATCCTCGTTTGGCAAGGCGAGAATCTTGGAAGATTTCCAGGGGAATTCTTTGGAAAGCGTTTCTGCCGGAACTCCGGCATTGGTGCTGGGATTTCAAAACGCTCCCGGCGTGGGAGAAGAATTCCATGTGTTTGCCAACGAGGAATCTGCTGTTGCGAATATTGCTTCACAGGCGCAGGAGAAAGAATATCCTGAAATGCAGGCAGTTGGGACTGAAGTGCTGCCTATTATTCTGAAGGCGGATTTTACCGGGTCTCTTGAGGCGCTGGAAGCAGTATTGCAAGCTCTTCCCCAAGAAGGCAAACCTCTCAAAATCATCTTTGCGGGAACCGGAGAGGTGAATGAAAAAGACGTGAAGCTTGCCCAAGGAACCGGAGCCCATATTTTCGCGTTTCGCGTAAAGATTCAGAAGGACGCGCGGGATTTTTCAAGCAGAGAGCACATCGTAATTGAGTCTTTTGACATTATTTATGATTTAATCCAGAAAGTACGGGAAGCGCTGGAACGTCCTCAAACCATAGAAATAGCAAGAAAGGACTTGGGAACTCTTAAAGTTCTCGCAGTATTCTTTACGGAAAAGAACAAACAGATTGTGGGCGGAAAAGTGCAGGAAGGAGAAATCAAGCGGGGCTCCCGCATTGAGGTGGTACGAAATGACGAAATCGTGGGAAGGGGCAAATTGACAAGCCTGCAGAAGAATAAGCAGGAGACCCAAGACGTGAAAAAAGGAGACGAATGCGGCATTGCATGGGAAGGAGAAGGAAGGATTCAGGAGGGAGATCTGTTGAAGTTCTTTGTGGAAGAGAAGAATATTGTATGATGCGTATATGGACTTTCGTACGCTGCGAATCAACGATATCCTGAGGCAGGAGCTGGCAATGATCCTGGAAACGCATGCAGAGCGCGGAGCAGGCGAGTTTGTCACTGTCACGCGCGTTGAGGCAAGCCCAGACTTGCAGCATGCCAAAGTTTATATTAGTATACTCCCCGAAGTAAGGTTCCAGGAGATTTTCAAGACGCTTTCCCGGGATATTTACGATATCCAGCAGAAGCTGAACAATCGCATGAGAATGCGCCCGGTTCCCAAAATTGAATGGCTGGTTGAAAAGAATGTGCTGGAACATCAGAAAATAGACGAGCTGTTGAATAAGATAGAGAAAGAAAAAGAGTAGTTAGGGCCAGGTGGTGAAGTGGCTAACACGGCGGTCTGCAAAACCGCTACGCGCGGGTTCAATTCCCGCCCTGGCCTCTTTCAGAATATCTAGTCTACCTTTACTTACGTGTCTACCAGTTATATATTGATATAATGGGTAAAATCGCAAGAAAGAGGTCTTGGACAGTAGAGCAACTCAAAGAAGCTGTTAGCTCATCTAAAAGTTATCGTCAGGTTTTAGGAAAGCTTGGGTTGCGAGAAGCAGGAGGAAACTATGTGCAAATTCGTAAGTATACGTATGAGTACAAGCTCGATGTAGGACACTTCCATGGAAGATTATGGAGTAAGGGTTTAAAGCTTCCATTCAAGCCAAAGATTCCTCTAGAGCAAATTCTTCAAAAAGGATTTAGATTTCCTAGTCATAAGTTGAAATTGAGGTTATTTCGTGCTAACCTCAAGCAGAAGAAATGTGAAGAATGTGGGTGGGCAACGAAAACAGAAGATGGATACTTGCCTATTGAACTAGATCACATTAACGGGGATTCAACCGATAATAGATTGGAAAATCTTCGTATTTTATGTCCGAATTGTCATAGTTTAAAGCCTACTCATAGGGGAAGAAATAAGCGACGAAAGAAAGTGTTATTAGAGCTGATTCAGGCCTAGGTGGCGGAATGGTATACGCGCGACGCTTAAAACGTTGTGGCCGTAAGGCCGTGTGGGTTCGACTCCCACCCTGGGCACCATAATAATGGCAAAGACAAATTGGTACGTAATTACAGGAGGACCTTCTTCTGGTAAGACTTCAGTAATTAATTTACTTCAAAAGCGTGGCTACAAGATCGTTCCTGAGGCTGCACGTGTTTTTATTGATCAAGAAATTAGTAAAGGAAAGAGTATCCAGGAGCTTAGAAAGGATGAGGCAAGCTTTCAAGGAGAAATTCTTTCTCGAAAAATACAAATAGAAAGCCAACTTCCTCCTGAGGAAATTGTTTTTCTAGATAGGGCGGTTCCTGATACAGTAGTTTATTCTCTTATTTCTGGAGTTAATACAAAAGAAATACAGGATCTTTGCCACATAGAAGGGATCTATAAAAAAGTATTCTTGATGGATCAACTTCCTTTCATGGAAGATTATGCAAGGACAGAAGATACGGCTACGGCGGTAAGACTAAGTTTCCTATTAGGAAAAGTATATAAAGATTTAGATTATGAAGTTATCTCGGTACCTATTCTACCCGTAGAGGAAAGAGTAGCTTTTATACTCGAACGACTATAAACAAAAACAGGCCGAAGGCCTGCTTTTGTTTTGTGCGTTGCGTTAGCTTCCAAGCACCTCAATCGTGAGGTATTTCGCTCCAAAGTTTACTGCGTCCTGGTATTCTTCAAACCAGATGTCTACGTGCTGTTTCTTTCTGGGATGCATACGGTCTTCCACTACGAATACCTTGTCTTCGTAGAGGTCTGGCATCCTGATCTTTGTGCCCATGGGAAGGATGTTTGTAGCAACAATACCATCCCGTACAAGGGTTCCTGAAGCCGTGATAAACGGCGTGTCATCTGTTTGCCAGACTGTGGAAGAATACGCAGTCACTACCACCGGAATGGTGTCTACAACCCACTGCGGGGCCGGAGAAACCATTGGAAGAAGCGAGCTTGACTGCACAGACACGATTTCCATGCCTGGAGCTTCCTGCTTTGCCTCGGGGCTTCCCATAGAGAAGAGGGAGGCAAGAATCCCGGCTGCTGCAACGCATGATTTTGGCGTTTTGTAGATGTATTTCATAGAAAAACTCCCAGCTATGGGAGCGCATCTAACTTAGCATATCTTTGGGCAAAAGTCAATAGCTCGGCCAAGGGCGATTTTTTCTTGGTCAAGAGGTTGTATAGAGAAGAATGTTTTATCCACATATACCTTGTTTGACAGAGGATTGAGGGATGATAAAATCAATCATGCGAGCGCCCCGTTTCTTGTATAGGATTGGGAGATTGGTATACAATATATAGAATGGATTGCCCTATTTGCCACAGCACAACGCGAGTCATCAACTCAAGGACCGCAGACCAGGAAAAGGCCATTAAGCGGAGGCGCGCATGCACCCAGTGCGGCAGAAGATTTACCACGTACGAGCGCATTGAGCTTGTAGGTCTGGAAGTGCAAAAACGGGATGGTTCCAAGCAGCCATATCTTAGGCACAAGCTGGAATTAGGCGTCAGGAAAGCCTTGGAAAAGCGTCCCTATTCTGAACAGCAGTTTCAGCAGCTTATTTCCGGCATAGAGAGCGATATTTTCAACATAGGAAAAGAGGTTGTGATGTCTGAACAGGTAGGACATATTGTTTTGTCCCACCTGCGAAGCTTTGACAAAGTTGCTTACTTGAGATTCGCTTCTGTATACCGCAAGTTTGGAAGCCCCAAGGCGTTTAAGCGCGAGATCCAGAAGCTTGAGAGTAAGCATGTATAACTAATCAGTACAATAAACTTTCTGTCGTATGCCCAAATCCACAGGTATTGAGTTCAAGCTCACCAAGAAGGAAAAAGACGCAGTCAACAGCAGATTTTCAGAGAATGCTCTGAAAATGATGAGGAAGCGATACCTGGTGACAGACGGCAGCGGCGAGCAGGAAACCCCGGCAGACATGTTCTCCAGGGTTTCTTTGGCATTGGCGGGGATAGAAAAGAACTATGGAAAATCAGACCAGCAGGTCTCCAAAATCTCCCAGGACTTCTTTTCTATTATGGCAAGCAAAGAATACACTCCCGCAGGCAGAACGCTCACGAATGCCGGAGGAGTCACTCCGGTCATTGCAAACTGCGTTGTGCTTCCTATCCACGATTCCATGGAGAGCATTTTTGGAACCCTGAAAGACGCGGCTTTGCTCCAGCAGGCAGGTTGCGGCTTGGGGTTTGACTTGTCTGAAATGAGGCCCGCAGACTTCCCTACCAAGAAATCCAGGGGCAGAGCTTCAGGCCCGGTTTCGTTCTTGAAAGTGTACGATGCCGCGTTTGGTACGATTAAGCAGCAAGGAAGGCATGGGGCCAATATGGCCATGATGAGGGTTGATCACCCGGATGTTTTGGATTTCATGCGATGCAAGGCAAGAGAAGGAGAGATCCGTAATTTCAATATTTCCGTCACAGTCACCAACGAGTTTATGAAGCAGCTGGAAAAGAGCCCTGACACCCAATGGTACTGCACGTTCAAGGGCAAGAAGATAAAGCCTAGAAACGTGCTGCGGCATCCTAACGGCGCGGTGTACGGATCAGAAGAGATGAATATTACGGCAAAGCAGATCTTTGACGAACTGGTGGAAGGCGCTTGGAAAAACGGGGAACCCGGCATTGCTTTTATTGACACCATTAACAAGACCAATCCCCTTCCAGGGCTTGGACCTATTGCAACGTCTAACCCTTGTATTACGGGAGATTCTTTAATTGCGACCGAATTTGGATTTTTGAAAAT
>CAZWDJ010000010.1:0-3906 GCA_964632325.1 uncultured Candidatus Saccharibacteria bacterium
TTCAACAAGCCAACGAATATTTCCCTTGAAAATCCTTTGGTGTGCTTTGGCATACGCGACATGGAAGAAGGCCTGCGGCCCATGGCAATGTATATCATGATGCGGCATATCTGGAACAAGGTGCGCTCTGAACTTCGCAAGCGGATTCTGGTCGTAGACGAAGCATGGTGGGTAATGCAGTCAGAAGACGGGGCGTCGTTCTTGTTTGGCATAGCAAAGCGGGCAAGGAAGTACTATCTTGGCGTGACAACCATTACCCAAGACGTGGGAGACTTTTTGAAATCAAGCTATGGAAGGCCCATTATCACCAACTCCTCTTTGCAATTCTTAATGAAACAAAGCCCTGCCACCATTGAAATCGTTAAAAAAGCATTCAACCTTACAGACGAAGAAAAGAATCTTTTGCTGGAAACAGACGTGGGGGAAGGAATCTTTTTTGCGGGGCAAAAACATGTTGCCATTAAAGTGGTTGCCTCCCCAGTAGAACATGAAATCGTCACGACAAGCCCTGAAGAATTGCTTCAAAAAAGAATAGCGCAAAACAATGGCTGATCCAGAGCTTGAACAAGAAGAATCCGGAGATCCTGCGCAAGAAACAGCAGAAGATCCAGGCGCCCAAGAGCAAGCCCCTGAAGCGCCGCAGCAAACAGGAAACCAAGTTTCCATCCTTGACCCGGATTTCCTGGTGTTTGCCATGCCTTTTGCGCTTATTATTGATGTTTTGGATTTTTTCTTGGAGTTCGGAACTTTTGTCAGCTTAATCGCGGGAGCTCCTCTTATTTGGTGGATGGTGGCGCGGGCAGGAAAAACCGTTGACGTGCAAGACCTCAAACAAAAACAGGCGCAGCAGCAAGCGGCAAAAACAGCTGGAAGAAAAGCTCTGCGAAGAGGGATTATTGTGTTCGTTGCGGAGCTTATCCCTTTACTTAATCTTCTTCCATTTTGGACCATTACCTTATTTGCCCTATTGCGAAACAATACTCCTGTTCCTGTTTCAGAGGAACGTGATACAATGAAAGAACCTACCCAAGCAAATGCGTAAAATTCTTCCTATTTCTATTTTTGTTCTTGCTCTTGTCCTTATTCCGGTCGTAACATCTGCCGTTCTTTGTGGTGTTAAAGACGAAAATGGAAATACCATTGAGGTAGAAAACAATTTAAATCTTTGCTACCCCAGTTTTGGCCAGAACTCGCTTTCTTTGGACATGTCTTTGCGGGGAATCATTGCGTGGGCATACTACCTTTTTGTGGGAGTTTCGGGCATTGCGGCTTTTATTATGCTTGTGGTCGCAGGAACCCAATGGATGACGTCTGCGGGAAATCCTGGAAACATAGGCAAAGCAAAAGACAGAATAAAACAGACCGTGTACGGAATCGCTCTTGTGCTGGGTTCGTTTATCTTGCTCCAAATCGTCAATCCGGTTTTCGTGAGTACAGTGGGGGAGCCGGGCGGACTTCAGCAGGTTACCATTTCTCCTCTGGGCCCCTTAAAAAATCTGGAAGGAAACACGGTTGGATTTTGGCGGCCTGGCGACGCTGAAGCGGCGACGAGTGATGAAATTTTGGTATACCTATGGTAAGATCCAAAATGCGAAGGAACAGAAACAGAAGGACGCGCTCTTTCTATCTATCCAGACAAACCACCTCCGAAAAATAAAAGCTTTTCTTGCGTAAAGAATCGGGGCGAAAACGGAGAACCATTTGAGCAAGGAGTTTTGCTAGGTGTACCTAATCTTAACGACTGCAGCGAAGAAAGGTGGAACGATAAAACCATATCTGTGACGCAAAACGGATCTCCGCTTGTGGACATACTGCTTTTTGACGATATTGATTACAAAGGACCTGCTATTTGCGCAAGCTACTTTCCTGACCTCAAATTTTATATGGCAAGAGAAGGAGATCGATGGGACAAAAATCCGAGCAGTTTAAAAATCCTTGAAGAAGGTGTGTGCGAAACTCCGTACGTTACGTTTACCGCGCCTTATGTGTCTAATATTTATAACAGAGAGGACAGCCCAGCAGCTCTCTTGTTTACTGACAAAAGATACGAAGACCTTTCCAAGGAAATTTTACTTGAGGATCCTATGGGATACGTTTACCCCGACGCCCCCGTAACCATATATGACACAATTGAATCTATGTTTATTAGAAATCCGAGCTACGCCGTACTGGTTAAGAACCGCTCCGGCGAGGTTCTTGAGTGTATCTCGGCAAGCAAGATCAATAGGCGGACCGCTCGAGAAGTAGTCACGTTTGAGCTTACGAGTAGCTGCGAGGGCTACTAATTCTACCTTGCTCTAATCACAATCCTTCTCTCGGGGTCTTGGCCTACGCTTTCTGCGACAACGTCTGATCGTTGAGAGAGTTCTATGTGCACGACTCTTCTGTCAGCCGCGTTCATTGGGGGCAATTCTTTGTCTTTTTTCAAAAGCGCAACCTCGTCTGCCGCGTTTCTTGCCATTTCCTTTAGATACGACTCTTTGCTTTTTTTGTATTCATTGATATCCAAAAAAACCTGCGTGTATTCTGCAAGTTTTTTTCGCAGCATCATGCGCAAGACATGCTGGATTTCCATTAAGGCCTGGCCCTTTTCGCCAATAAACAGCTGGGGCTCTTGCATGGTTGCTTGAATAAGAACGCCTCCTTCTTTTTGTTCTTGCACCGCAAGCAAGGCCTCTGTTTCCAAAAGCTCAAACAGCTTTTTTGCCTCTTGCTCTATTGCCTGCAAAGTTTCTGCTGGGATCATGACGATTTTTTCTTAGCATATCTTCTTTGCAGATGCCACTGCTGCCATATGGAAAACAAGCTGGTGGTAATCCAGTACAAGCCGAGGGCAGAGGGAAGCTGCGAAGCGAAAAATCCCGTGATTAAGGGAATGATATACAAAATAGGGCCTTGGAGAGCGCGGGCCATGTCGGAATTCTTTCCTATAGGCGGAGAAAGAGACATTGCCTGCTTTCCCTGGATAAACTGGAAAAGCGCTGCGAGCAAAGCAATGGGTATGGATCGCGCGCTCAAATCAACCAATCCAAAAAAAGAAGGGTCGATGTGGCCCGGGCTTGTCACCCATGAATACAAAAAAGAAAGCTGGTCGTCGGCAAGCCCCCTGCTGAATACCTGGTACAAGGCAATGAGAATAGGGAACTGAACCAGTAAAGGAAGCAAAGACGCAAACGGATTGACTTTCTCTTGCTTGTACAGCTCAAACAGCTTGCGGGAGAACTCTTCTTTGTTGTTTTTGAGCTTTTCTTGAAGCTCTTGGACTTTGGGCTGGAGCAACGACAACGCTTTTTGCGCTTTGAACGCTTTTGCGCTCAAAGGGAACATAATGAAGCGGAGAATCGTCGTAAGAAGGATGACTGCTACTCCAAAATCCCTGCCTGGAATAGATTCATACAGCAGCACAAGGGCATTGAGAAAGGGCTGGTACAAAACAATGTGAAAAAGATTTCCCATGCGATATTACGAAAGAAGAGAAGCCTTTTTAAAAAGGCCTCGCACTATTTCTGCTGTTTCTTGCGCGCTTTTCGGGTTAAACCCGGGTAACGCTATGATTGCGGCGCCTGTTCCGGGCAAGACCGCGTCTTGGTACTTGCGAAGCGCGTCACGCAACAGCCGCTTGATCCTGTTTCTCTGTGTTGCCTTCAGAGACACTTTCTTGCTCACCACCACTGCAAAACGGGCTGGGCCTTCTTTTTTCAGCACTGCCCTGATAATGAGTCCGTTAAATCGCGTACTCTGGCCTTGTGCGAACAATTCTTGAAAATCTTTGCTTTTTGCAATTCGCCTGGATTTCTTGAGCATGGCTAGACCGTCAAGCGTTTTCTGCCTTTTGCTCTCCGCCTTTGCAGCGTTTTCTTCCCGCCTGCTTTTTCCATTCTATGCAAGAATCCGTGCTTCCGCTTG
>CAZWDJ010000010.1:3957-8170 GCA_964632325.1 uncultured Candidatus Saccharibacteria bacterium
AGGCGCTGTCCAAAATTCACTACGTGGTCAACCCTAAAAATTCTAAGCTCCCGATTGCGTATTCTCCCCTTCTTGTCCCCACGTTATGCACAGAAGGAGTTTTCCATGCTTCAACTTGTAATGGTTCCTGGATAACAATATAATCAACCGTATATGACTAAGGAAGAACTTTGGCAGGCTACGCTTGCCCAGCTCCAATTTCAGATTTCTCCTGCCAACTTTGCAACGTGGCTGAAAAACACGTACATCATGGAAAAACGGGATGGAGCCATTGTTGTTTCTGTTCCCAACAACTTTTCCAAGGAATGGCTGGAAAACAAGTACAACAAAATGGTCTTCAAAATCTTGCGCAATCTGGATGGGGAAGTGAAAGAAGTGGGGTATGCCGTGGAAAAAAATCCCAGCAAGCCAAAAGAACCTTCCTTGCGCCAGGTTCGGCAAGATTCCCCGGATCAGTTAGACTTCCAGGAATTGCGCGCAGACAAGTCAACCAACCTCACTCCGCGGTATATTTTTGACAACTTCATTGTAGGCCCCTTCAACGAGCTTGCCCACGCTGCTTCCCTGGCTGTTGTGAAGTCTCCGGGATCCGTATACAACCCGCTGTTCATCTACGGAGGGGTGGGCCTTGGCAAAACCCATTTGCTGCAAGCGGTAGGAAACCAGATTTTTAAAGACTTCCCCCAAAAGCGGGTGCGGTATCTTTCTTCGGAGCGCTTTACGTCCGGAGTCGTATCTGCCATACGAAACCGGAACATAGACAGCTTCAGGTCTATGTACCGGGAGATTGATGTTTTGATTTTAGACGACGTGCAGTTCTTGGCAGGAAAAGATAAAACGCAAGAAGAGCTTTTTCATACCTTCAATACGCTGTACGAAAAAGGAAAGCAGATTGTCTTTTCTTCAGACAGGCCTCCGAAAGCCATTTCCGCGCTTGAAGAGCGCTTGAGATCCAGATTTGAAGGGGGAATGATCGCAGATGTTTCAGCTCCCGACTTTGAAACCCGCATGGCTATTCTGAAAACCAAATCCCAGGAGAAAAACATCTCTATTCCGGAGGAAATCTATGAATATATAGCTTCGCATATTCAGAGGAACATCAGAGAACTGGAAGGGGCTGTAAACCGTTTGGTTGCGTTTTTTGAGCTGAACAACAAAACGCCTTCTGTGCTGGAAGCAAAAAACATCTTAAAGAGCGTCATCCAAAGCCCGAGCAAGTTCGCAACTCCCAAGCGCATCATTGAGGCGGTGAGCGAGTTCTACGACCTTAAAGAAAAAGACATGATAGCTCCTTCAAGGAAAAAAGAGGTGGTAAAGCCCAGGCAGATTGCCATGTACCTGCTTCGCGAAGAACTGAAAAGCTCTTATCCTTTTATTGGCAAGCGCTTCAGTGGAAAAGACCACACCACCGCCATTTACGCGTGCGAAAAAGTTGCTAAAGAACTGCAGGAGTCTGAAAGTTTGGTTGAGGAAATCAACTTGATACGCCAGAGAGTATACGGGGGATAGGATGTGGAAAACGCGGCCCGTATTTCTTTTTCTTTTTTCTCCACATATTTTCACGGCCCGGGCGCACATCATATATTCAGCTTCAAATACGCGTACGAAAAACAGATATTCACAACTACAGTAATAGTAAGAGCTATATAATACTTATGAAACTTACTGCGCTAAAAGAAAAAGTAAAAGAAGGATTGTCTATCGCAGAAAGGATTTGCGCAAAATCCTCTTCTCTTCCGGTGCTTACCAATGTGCTGCTGGCCGCGGAAAAGAATGTGTTGCACATCAGTTCTACGGACCTTGAGATCGCCGTGCGCTACAGCATTCTTGCGAAAAACGAAAAAGAAGGATCTTTGGCGATAGCTCCCAGGGCCTTGGCCCAGTTTGTCGGGCTTGTTCCAAGCCAACAACTGGAAATTTCCGTAAAAGACTCTATTTTGGAAATCCAGGCAAAAGAATTTCACGCACAGTTCAAGGGGCTGGGTTCTGAAGAATTTCCCATTATTCCTTCGCCCAAAGGAACCGAGGATTCTTTTGAGATTGAATCCCAGGCGCTTTTTCAAGGGCTTTCTTCCGTGGTTTCTTTTGTGGGGCAGACGCAGGCAAGGCCTGAAATTTCAGGGGTGCTGTTTTTGCTGCAGAAAAAGACCCTGAAGCTTGCAAGCACCGACAGCTTCCGGCTTGCGGAAAAAACCCTGGTGTTAAAAAAAGAAACCGCGCTGGAAAAAAGCTTTATTCTTCCCCAAAAAGCAGCGCGGGAGCTCTCGTCTATCTTGGGAGAGAGATTGGGAACCATTACAGTCACGTTTTCTTCTTCGCAAGCCGTGTTTGACTATGCCCAGGCAGGCCAGCCCCAAGAGCCCCAAATTCGCCTTGTGTCCCGCCTCATTGAGGGAGAATACCCCCCGTACCAAGACGTGATTCCCACAAGCCATTCTACGACCGTGATTGTGGACCGAGAAGAATTTTTGAATCACATCAAAGCAGCCAGCTTGTTTTCAGGAAGAATGAACGACGTGCATATCACGGTGGATCCGGAAAAAAAGCAGCTGGAAATCGGAGCAAGAAGCGCGGAGGTTGGAGAAAATGTTTCCATTCTTGGGGCTAAGGTGTCTGGAGAAAAAGTTTCCATTGCATTCAACTGGAAATTTTTGGGCGACGGAATCTCCCAGATTAAAAGCCAGGACGCGGAGCTTTTGTTTTCAGGCCAGGAAGGGCCCTTGCTTATAAAACCTGGGCAGAAACAAGAGCAGGAATTTTTGTACGTTGCAATGCCCATTAAGGCCTAGTATGTTTTTGCGCAACCGCTTACATCAGGCTTTGTTGCTGTTTTTGGGAGCAGCGGTTCTGGCAGGAGCGCTGTTTGAGCCAAAAACGCCTTTGGCAATATTTTCAGGGCCTGCGGTGAAAACCGTTTCTTTTCAAGAAGCAGACAATTCTTCTGCGAGATTGCGCATGCGCGTGGAATTTACCAAGCCCATACAAAGACAAACATTCAGCGCAGTGTTTTCTCCTGAAATCCTGGGGGAGTGGTCGTTTGAGGATCCGCTCCTGGGAAACCATCTTTTTACAACAGCAGTGTTTTCTTCGGTTTTGCCGCATGCCAAAGACACAGAGTATCGTCTAGACATTATCGGAGCTCAAGGCTTCGGACCCTATAAAAACAAAGAACAGGGCACGGTATTTACGTTTCGTACCGGTCTCCAAAAAGAACTTCCGCAAGCTGCTGTTGCGCAGCAAGACGAGATTGTCATGCTGCCTATTGCTGTTGACTGGCAAGATTCCCCTTTGTCGTGTGAAGCAGCTTCTTTGAAAATGGCGCTTTCCCAGGAAGGAGTTTTTGTGTCAGAAAAACAAATTATGGAAAAGGTAGGCTGGAGCGTTCCAAGAGAGAGAAGAAATAACGTATGGGGAGATCCGCACCAGGGTTTTGTCGGCGATATTGAAGGGAAAATGTGCACTACGGGATTCGGGGTTTTTTGGGGGCCTCTGGCCAAAGCAGCCCAGCACTGGAAAGGCGCAAGGGTCATCACCCAGGGAACAGCAAAAGATATCACCCAGGAGATTGACAAAGGCCATGCGGTGATTGTGTGGGGATCTTTGCCCGTATCAAAACTCACCGACTGTTCTTGGAAAACCACGGAAGGAGAATATGTCCAGGCGTTTAAAGAAACTCATGTGCGCCTTGTTATTGGGTATGCGGGAGACAAAGAAAATCCTTCCCAGATCATTCTTAACGATCCTTTGGCAGGAAGACTGTACTGGCCCTCATCCATGTTTCTCGCAAACTGGGATGCCTATGGAAGAAGCGCGGTGGTGCTGGAATAGCGCTAGCGCGAGGAAACAAGAGGAAGGGCTTCTCGCATAAACTGATTCCAAACTGGAGCAGCAATCATGACGCCAGACTGGCGGATCGGCTCGTTGTTGCTGTTTCCCGCCCAAACTCCCGCGGCAAGGAGAGGAGTGTATCCTACCGCCCACGCGTCGCGGTATTCTTGCGTGGTCCCTGTTTTTACGGATACTTGGTATCCAGGAACCACAAGACTGGAGCTTCCGCCAAATATAGGGGTGCGGGCAACATTATCTGCAAGCACGTCGTTGAGAAGGCGCGAGGCGTCCTGGGACAGAATGCGAATGGGGGTATTTTTTTGCTGCTTAATAATATCTCCCCGTTCATTTTCAATGCGCAGAATAGGCAGATACGACAGACGGA
>CAZWDJ010000010.1:8180-13772 GCA_964632325.1 uncultured Candidatus Saccharibacteria bacterium
CAGGCGGATTCCTTCGGTTGCGAATACTCCGTACGCAGAAACCATATCCAGCAGTTTTACTTCTCCGCCGCCAAGCACAAGCGCGGGGCCGTAGTGAGAGGCGTCTTTAATGGTGGTGAGTCCCATATCTCTGGCAGTGTTTATGCTGTCTTGTATCCCGGCCATATCCAAAAATACTTTAATAGAAGGAATATTGAGCGATTGCGCAAGGGCCTCTCGCAGCGTGACAGGCCCTCTGAATTTTCCGTCGTAGTTTTGGGGTATATATTCTTTTCCTCCCCACACTCCAAAATTAGTAAGCTCGTCTTGTAATACAATAGTGTCGTCGTACCCTTTCATGAACGCGGTCACGTAGGCAAAGGGCTTAAACGCAGATCCCGGCTGCCTTCCCGGAGTTCTTGTTGCAACGTTTACCTTAGGATCAAACAGGCATGTTGCCCCAGGAACGCAGTTTTCAGGATATGGAGAGGCAAACCAGTCCCGAGATCCCACCAAAGCAAGGATTTGCCCGGTTTGCGGGTCTATGGCAACAAGAGAAGCGTTATGCGCGTTGTGTGTCGCGCTTATGGGAGCCCGGTCCAAGATTGCTTTTTCCGCAATTTGCTGGAGTTTCCAGTCCAGGCTCGTAATAACAGTAAGGCCGTGCTCGCGCAAAAACTCATCTCCGTATTCTTGCACCAGAAGATCGGTCACGTACAAAGAGAAATGGGGAGCTTTAATGGTGGGAGAAGGGTCTGCAAACACCAAAATTTCTTTTCTTGCATTTTCCCTGTCTTCTTTGGAAATAAATCCCACGGTTTCCATGCGGGAAAGCACGTATTCTTTTCTGCCCATAAGCTCTTGCAAGTGGCTTCCGTACGGAGAGTAATAGCTGGGCGCTTGGATCATAGCTGCCAGAGTTGCCGCTTCAGCCAAAGAAAGATCCGAGGCGGATTTCCCAAAATAGGTCTTGCTCGCAGACGCTACTCCATAGGCGTTTGACCCAAAAGGAATTTGGTTTAAGTAAAAGCCCAAGATTTCGTCTTTTGAGTAGCGCCGCTCAAGCTCCAGGGTCAGCACTACTTCTTGCACTTTCCGCTCCAGCGTTTTCTTTCGGGAAAGCAGAGAAGTTCTGATAAGCTGCTGGGAGATCGTAGATCCTCCTTGGGCAGGGGCGCGAAGCCTGAAATTAGTAAGAACCGCTCTGCCCACTCCTTTTATGTCCAGGCCGAAATGCTTGTAAAAACTGGCATCTTCTGTTGCGATAATGGCGTTCTTTAAAAAGGGAGAAACTTGGTCCAAAGAAACAAGCTCCCGCTTTTCTTCTCCGTAGAGTTCGTACAATAATACTTCTCCTGTGCGGTCGTAGATTCTCGTAGGCAGGGCGAGTCGGATTTCTCCGAAGCGTTCAGGCCGAGGAAGGTCTTTCGCGTAGTACGCGAAAACCGCAAGGCCCATAATAAATATGGCCGCGCACGAGAGCAAGAATGCGCGTACAAGAAAAAGCCCTCGGCGGCGCAAGAAAATTTTTACCAGAGTTTTTAAAAACTTCATAGATATCTTGCATGTACCACGTTTTTTTTACGCGCGCAACCAATTTAAAACACTGCGATTAAATCAGCTGGCGGTATATCTCTGCGGCAGCCCTCGGAATCCTCTGGGGCTTGGTCTTTGAGCTTTTTGCTCAAAGCCCAGAGGATGAGAGCGCAGGGCGACGCCAGTCGCTGGACTGGCGGACGCCCGGTGTCCGCAAGATATACTGACAGCGGATATCCCAGGAGTATTCTTGTACTAGAAAGGCCCATACGATAAGATAGCGCTATGGACGAAATACTTACAAGGCAGGTTGCGGAAATTTTGCCCAGCAAAGAGGGTTTAGCCGCGCTGATGAAGAAAAAGAAAATTCGGCTGTATCTTGGCATTGATCCGACTGGCTCGCGGCTTCATTTGGGCCATTCTATTGCCCTTCGCAAGCTTCAGCAGTTTGCCAGCGCCGGGCACGAGGCTATTCTCGTCATTGGCACAGGAACTGTTCTTGCGGGAGACCCTTCCCAGAGAGACAAGGCGAGAACGCGCATCACGCAGCAAGAGATCCAGGAAAACATGAAGAGCTGGAAAGCCCAGGCAAAAAAGATCATTGATTTTTCAAAAGTGAAAATCAGATATAACGGGGAATGGCTCAAAAAGCTGAAGTTGCCAGATATACTCGCCATTGCCTCCCATCCTGCCGCTTCGCACCTGTACCAGCGCGATAAGTACCAAAAAAGGATAGAGCGGGGAGACACTATTGGAACGCATGAGCTTATGTATCCTTTATTGCAGGGATATGATTCAGTGGCCCTGGACGTTGATCTTGAGATAGGGGGCACTGACCAGGTGTTTAATATGCTGGTCGGCAGGGAGCTGCAAAAGAAAATGAACAGCAAAGAAAAGTTTGTGCTTACCGTGCCCATGATTGTAGGTTTGGACGGCAAAACCATGAGCAAAACTTCAGGAAATACGGTGAACATCGCGGATTCTCCCAAAGACATGTATGGAAAGCTTATGACCCTGCAAGACAGTATCGTGAAACAGTATTTTGAGCTGTGCACGGATATTCCTTTGCAGGAAGTTTCGCAATTGGAAAAAACTCTTTCTGCGCGCGATTTCAAGGCGCGCTTGGCAAGAGAGATTACTGCCTTGTACTACGGAGAGAAAAAGGCAAGAGCAGCTGAAGAAGAATTTGTGCGCGTGTTTCAGAAAAAAGAAAAGCCCAAAGACATGCGAGAATTGCCTTGGGCAGGCCAACAGCTTGGTATTGTGGTTATGCTTGTGCAGGCAGGAATGGCAACTTCTCGAGCTGAAGCCAGAAGGCTTGTGGAGCAGGGAGGGGTGAAGATAAATGACGTGATGCAGCAAGACTGGAGCGCGACCGCAGACCTTAAAAAAGGCGACGTTATCCAGGTGGGAAAACTGAAATTCGCAAGAATAGTCTAGAGTTTCTTGCTGTACGCAAAAGCAATCGCAAAACCCAAAGCGTCTGCCGCGTCATCCGGTTTGGGCGCGTCTTTAAGCCCCAGGCATTGCTGTACCATGCGGGAAACCTGTTTTTTATCGGCCCGCCCGTATCCCGTAATAGCCATTTTCGCTTGCAGGGGAGTAAGCTCGCACACGGGAATTTTTTGCTTTGCAGCCTGCAAGAGAATGACTCCCCGCGCTTCGCTTACCGCCATTGCAGTTTTCGCGTTTTTCATAAAGAACAGTTTTTCTATGACAAGCATTTTGGGCTTGTGGAGCTTGAGCAGGCGGCTGATGCCTTGCTCCATATGCAGCAGCACGCTGCTTTGGGTCGGGGCTTTGGGGACTTGGATAAGGCCGTAGTCCAGGCACGCAAGAACGCTGCCTGTTTTTTCTACAACGCCATATCCCGCTTTTGTGGTGCCAGGATCAATGCCAACAATCACCATGGCCTATGCAAGATTTGAGTATATGTTTTGCACCGAGTCGTTTTCCGCAAGCTCTTCAAAAAGTTTTTCTGCGGCATTACGCACCTTCTGTTCTGTTGACGCAGGCTCTTTGGGCACCCATTGCAGGCCCGAGGATTCCAACGCGATCCCTTTTTGTTCCAGGGATTTTTTTGCTTCTTCAATGCGCGAAGGGTCGGTATATATTTCCAGCAGCCCTTCAGGGGTCCAGGATGTGTCTTGCGCGCCTGCTTCAATAGCGGCAAGCTCAAGATCTTCTTTGGACATTGTTTCAGGCCGCAAGACAAGCACGCCCTTTTGCTCAAACATCCAGCGTACAGCCCCTCCTTCTACAAGCTTGCCTTGATGCCTGGTAAGTATTTGTTTGATCTCGCCCAGGGTTCTGTTTTTATTGTCTGTAATTCCCTGGATTAAAAGCGCAATGCCTCCTGGGCCGTATCCTTCAAGCAGGATTTCCTCCAAAGCCGCTCCTTCTTCTGCTCCCGCGCCTTTTTTGATCGCGCGTTCAATATTGTCTGCGGGCATGTTTAAGGAGCGGGCTTTTTCCATTACGGTTCTCAAGCGCGAGTTGGTTTCGGGATCCTCTCCTCCTTCTTTTGCCGCAACCGTAATTTCCCGGGCAAGCTTGGAAAAGATCTTGCTTCGGGCCGCATCAGCAGCGCCTTTCTTGTGCTTTATGGTTGCAAAATGGCTATGGCCCGACATACGGATGCGTTATAATAGGTTTTTTACGCTTTTTACAAGACCAAGATGCTGGTATGCTTTTGGGGTTGCTATTCTTCCTTGCTTGGTGCGCTCAATAAATCCAAGCTGCAGCAGGTAGGGCTCGTAAATATCGAGCACCGTATCTTGCTCTTCAGAAGCCGCGGCGGCCAATGCTTCAATGCCCACAGGCCCGCCTTGGAATTTGGAAATAATAGAGTGCAGGATTTTGCGGTCATCCGGCTCCAATCCCAAGCTGTCTACTTCCAAAAATTCAAGCGCTTGGAGCGCTATGCCCTGGTTGATTTGTCCTGAACCGTGCACAGACGAGAAATCGCGGACGCGCTTCAATAACCGGTTTGCCACGCGGGGAGTGAAGCGGGATCGCGAGGCAATAAGGGAAGTTGCGTCATAGTCTATAGGGACCTCGAGGATTTCAGCAGATCTTTTCACAATTTGCTCCATATGCCGCTGTTCGTAAAAGCCAAGCTGGAACGTTGCCCCGAACCGGTTCCGGAAAGGAGAGGGCAAAAGACCCATTTTCGTGGTTGCGCCAATCAGGGTGAAGCGAGGAAGTTTTAATTCCATGGTTCTTGCCATGGGGCCTTTGCCCAGTACCAGATGCAGCACAAAATCCTCCATTGCAGAATACAGCATTTCTACGACAGACCTGTTGACGCGGTGGATCTCGTCTATAAACAGGATTTCTCCGTCTGCGAGATTGGAGAGCAGGGCGGCTACGTCTCCCGCTTTTTCCAATGCAGGGCCTGAAGATTTCTTTATGGAAACTCCCATGGTATGGGAAACTACGTTTGCAAGAGATGTCTTGCCAAGCCCGGAGTTTCCGTAAAAAAGCAGGTGCTCTATTGGCTCCCCGCGTTTCTTTGCGGCCTGAATAATGACAGAAAGTGTGGTTTTGACCCTGTCTTGGCCGATAAAGTCGTCCCACGAGCTGGGACGCAGCGTTTTTTCCAGTATTTCTGTGTCCTCGGTTGTAGCAGGAGGTGTCTTGACAATCATTTTATTGTGTATTATAATGCGGCAGAGAAGTTTTCTTGGGCTGGGGACCTCTGGGATTGTTTTTTTGGTGGATAGCACGGGTCATGCTGAGCTATTCCCCGGGACAATCTTTAATTTGTGTTCCTTGAACCAAATTCGGTCCCCAGCCCAAGGAAGCTTCTCTTTTTATTCTCCCGTTACTCTCATAAGCTCTGCCAGGGTTGTAATACCTTGTGCTACTTTTAGTATTCCGTCTTCATACATTGTGACCATGCCGTGTTCTTTCGCAAAGCCGGCAAACGAAGACGGCGCATCAGGAGACAGGAGGAATCGCTTGGTTTTTTCGTCTACCACAATAGCTTCAAAAATCCCCACGCGGCCTTTGTATCCCGTGCCATTGCACGTCTTGCACCCTTTGGGCTCTGCTATTTTGAAGGAAGAGGGCTTT
>CAZWDJ010000011.1:0-12961 GCA_964632325.1 uncultured Candidatus Saccharibacteria bacterium
CGGGGAGATTGAGTATCTCCCCGTATTGGAAATTATTCAAAACCGGGGGTTTGGAAGGAGCGAAGCGACGTCTGTTTGCTTTTTTAGAGGGTTTTCCCTACAATAAAACTGGATCGGGAGCTAGACCCACATAAGACTTACATCTTGGGGTACACTCTCCCGATCCAATGGAGACATTGATATGCAAGAATCGTTGCCCGGACTTCAAACGAATGTTCCGCTTGCTCCTCATACGACTTTCAAAATCGGGGGGAATGCGCGGTATTTTTTTTCCGCAGGGAGCACAGAAGATATCAAACGCGCTTTGCGGTTTGCACAGCAGGAACGTATGCCGTTTTTCGTGTTGGGCGCAGGCTCCAAGATTCTTGTTGCAGACAAAGGATTTGACGGCCTGGTCATTAAACTGGAAAACAAGAAGTGCGATATACAGGGCAAAAACGTATACGTGGAGGCAGGAGTGCTGGTTTCAGATTTGGTTGAAAAGACCATTGATGCGGGATTGAAAGGGTGGGAATGGGCAGGAGGATTGCCAGGCACCATGGGCGGGGCCATACATGGAAACGCAGGAGCTTTTGGCGGAGAAGCAAAAGATTCTGTTTTGAGCGTCTTGTGCATTGATGAAAGCGGGAATATCCAGGAGCTTTCCAATGAGGAATGCA
The DNA here is from genome assembly GCA_964632325.1 of uncultured Candidatus Saccharibacteria bacterium. Taxonomy (GTDB): domain Bacteria; phylum Patescibacteriota; class Minisyncoccia; order Minisyncoccales; family UBA10102; genus JACOVZ01. Next base: position 660 of record CAZWDJ010000011.1, read on the forward strand.
AATTTGGATACCGCAATTCTGTTTTTAAAGAAAAGAACCTTATCGTGCTTTCCGCAGTTCTTGCATTGGCTCAAGGGAATTCTGAAGAACTGCGTTCTATTGCCCAGGACCGGGAAAAATACCGCAGAGACAGGCATCCTTTGCATTTGCCCAACGCGGGAAGCGTGTTCAAAAACTGCGAATTGGAAAAGTTTCCTCAAGAATTCTTGGAATTTGTAAAACCCGTGGTAAAAACCGATCCGTTTCCTGTTGTGCCCATCGCGTTTTTGATTTCCGAAGCAGGGTTGAAGGGCGTAAGGCAGGGCGGTGCTGAAATTTCTGCCATGCATCCGAATTTTATCGTCAATAACGGGCATGCAACGGCACAGGACGTGATCTCTCTCATGCAAAAAGTGAAAGATGAGTTGAAAAAAAGGTATCATATTGCCTTGGAAGAGGAACTTCAGCATGTCTGAAAGTTTTCCACATTGACACTCATGCATGACAGTGAGAAAATATAAGTGGAGAGTGCGCGAGTGGCAAAATAGTCGATGCCATTTTGCAAACACACTATCTCACTAATTTCCCTGAGGTCAGGGATATACAAATGGCAAAGAAAAAGAAAGCAAAGAAGAAGAAGAGATAAGCTCGGTTCTTCTTGGTCCCGTCAGTCTGTATAGACTGGCGGGATTTTTTTCTGTATACTTTATCAATACGCCCATATTTTTCTATGAGAAAATTTTCGTACGCAGGAACACATATTATCGCGGATTTTTGGTCTCCAAAAGAAATCCAGACCACCAAAGAATTGAAGCGCATTCTGCTGGGCGCGGCAAAAGCCGCGAAAAGCACGGTGTTGGGGATTTCTTTTCACGAGTTCAAACCCCGGGGAGTGACAGGGCTTTTGCTGCTTTCCGAATCGCACATCGCGCTGCATTCTTGGCCTGAAGTGTCATATCTTGCCGTGGATATTTTTACGTGCGGAAAGAACTCAAGGCCCAAGCTCGCTTTGCAATTCTTGGAAAAGGAACTGAAACATAAAAACGTGGTGATGCAGGAAATCAAGCGGGGAGACATCCAACAAGCGCAAGGCATAATCGCATGAAAATCAAATCCTTGTTTGGAAGAAAATGGGCTTTTGAAGAAAATCTTCCGGAAGAATCCAAGGATATCCTTTCTGGCATTGCGATCACTAAAAAAGTGTTTGCGGGAAAAAGCAAGTACCAGGAGATTGAGGTTTTTGACACGCCAGGATACGGCAGGGTGCTGTATTTGGACGGTTTCATGCAGTTTTCTTCCTTGCACGAATTTGTATATCATGAGATGCTGGTGCATCCCGCGCTTCTTTCCCACCCCAGGCCCGAACGGGTTTTAATCGTGGGCGGGGGAGACGGCGGAACTTTGCGGGAAGTGTTAAAACATCCGGTTCAGGAGGTGTTGCTCGTGGAAATTGACAAAATGGTTTTAGATGTTTCACAAAAATACCTTCCAGGAGTTTCGCAGGGAAGTTTCAAGGACCCTCGAGTATCTTTGAAAATTGCAGATGGCGGAGAGGCAATCAGGCATTTTTCCAATTATTTCGATTGCGTTTTGGTGGACTCCACGGATCCTGACGGAAACGAAGCTAAGATTTTGTTCAAGCGGGCATTCTACAAGGATGCAAAACGCGCATTGCGCAAAGAAGGCATTATGGCTTCCCAGACTGGATACTTGTCAGAGCATTTTGGCCAGAGAACCCGCAAAGAAATGCAGTCCTTGTTCCCGTTTTTTTCCATGCATCGGGCGTTTGTGAGGTGCTTTCCCGCAGACGAGCACAGTTTTTCTCTTGCATCGTCAAAAATCGACCTTGCGCGCATTTCTCTCTCGGCAATTGAACGGGCATACAAAGCAAGAAAACTGGAGACATCATATTATTCTCCCTTGATGCATGAGGCCTCCCGCATCTTCCCAGATTCTGTATACTGAACATCCATGAACATATTCCAAAAGATATTCAAGGGAGGCGCCCATTCTTTGGGCGCGACTCCTTTGGTGCAAACAATCAATAGTTTGGAACCAGGCCTGCTCGGCTTGTCTTTTGACGAGCTCAAAGGCCGCGCAAGCGCTTTGCGCAAAAGCATTGGGGAGGGAAAGTCTTTGGACGACGCGCTCGTTGAAGCGTTTTCCTTGGTGCGCGAAGTTGCAAAGCGGACTCTCAACCAAAGGCATTTTGACGTGCAATTGCAAGGAGGCATTGCGCTTCACCAAGGGAAAATAGCAGAAATGCATACGGGTGAAGGAAAAACCCTGACCGCGACTCTCCCAGCTTTTTTAAACGCGCTTGCGCAAAAAGGAGTGCATGTCGTGACGGTTAACGATTACCTTGCAAAGCGGGACGCGGTGTGGATGGGGCAGATTTACCATGCCCTGGGGCTTTCTGTAGGGTGCATCACCCACGACTCTTCCTATATATATGATCCTCAATACAAGTCCCAGGAACAGGACGCCCTGCGGGACGAGAAAGGGGGATTCTTGGTCATAGAAAACTTCCTTCGGCCCTCGGCCAGAAAAGAAGCGTATGAGGCAGACATCACCTATGGAACCAACAACGAGTTTGGATTTGACTATCTCAGGGACAATATGGCGTATGCCTCATCAATGCAAGTCCAAAGGGGCAATGCCTTTGCCATAGTGGACGAAGTGGATTCTATTTTAATTGACGAGGCAAGAACCCCTTTGATTATTTCAGCTCCGGACCAGGAAAGCTCTTCTTGGTACAGGGATTTTTCCAGCATCATTCCCAAGCTTGAAAAAGGCGCAGATTACGAAATTGATGAAAAGCTGCGTGCTGCAACCCTGACAGACCAAGGCATTACCAAGGTGGAAGGAATCCTGGGGGTGAAGGATATTTACCAAGAAAAGGGGCTGAAATACTTGCATCATTTAGAGCAAGCTTTGAAAGCAGAAGTGCTGTTCCATAAAGACAAAGATTACGTGGTGAAAAACGGGGAAGTCGTCATCGTGGACGATTTTACCGGAAGAATGCTTCCCGGCAGAAGATATTCAGGCGGACTGCATCAGGCCCTGGAAGCAAAAGAAGGAGTGTTTGTGCAGCCAGAATCCATTACGCTGGGATCCATTACCTTTCAAAACTATTTTCGCATGTACAAGAAGCTTGCGGGAATGACTGGCACTGCCGCAACGTCTGCCGAAGAGTTTTACAAAGTATACAAGCTTGATGTCGCAAAGATTCCTACCAATAAGCCGTTGGTCAGGAAAGATCTGCCAGACAAGATTTACAAGACCGAGAAGGCAAAATTCCAGGCGCTTGTAAAAGAAGTGAAAGAAAGGAACGAAAAAGGCCAGCCCGTGTTGATCGGCACGGTTTCCATACAAAAAAACGAGCATATAAGCTCTTTGCTGGGCAGGGAGGGAATCTCGCATAAAGTGCTCAACGCAAAATTCCATGAACAAGAAGGCCAAATTATTGCCCAGGCAGGGAAAAAGGGAGCTGTGACCGTTGCGACAAACATGGCAGGAAGAGGCGTTGACATTATCTTGGGCGGGAATCCTCCTTCTGCAGAGGAAGCTGAATTTGTAAAGAGCGTAGGCGGTCTCCACATCATAGGCACGGAGCGCCACGAAGCAAGAAGAATTGATAATCAGCTTAGGGGACGGGCAGGCAGGCAAGGAGATCCTGGTTCTTCGCAGTTTTTCATTTCTTTGGAAGACGACATCGCCAGGATTTTTGGGGGCGAGCGCATCAAAGGATTAATGGAGAAATTGAATATTCCTGAAGAAGAAGCCATTGAATCCAAGCTGGTTTCGGGAGCTATTGAATCGGCGCAGGCGAGAATTGAGGGCTTCAATTTTGATGCCAGAAAGCATGTGTTGGAGTATGATGACGTGCTGAATAAACACAGGGAGCTTATCTACAGGAAGCGGAGGGAAGTACTGGAAAAGTTTGAGCAAGGTACGCTGTCTGAACACATGCAGGATCTTTTGCGAAGGACCGGACACTCGCAAGAGGAATACGGCAAAAAGATGCAGGAAATAGGGGAGCAGAATATGAAGGAGGCGGAAAAAGCAATCTTTTTGCGCGCAATTGATTCTGTGTGGATTGAGCATTTGGAAAATATGGAATACCTGCGGGATTCCGTGCGCTTGCGGGCGTATGGCCAGCAAGATCCTTTGGTGGAGTACAAAAACGAGGGGCACAAAATGTTCCAGAGTCTTTTGCAAAACATTGATTCCCAGGTTTCGCAGTATTTAATGAATGTGAAGCTTGCTCCGGCCCAGCATGCGCATCAGCACCAGCATCAGCAGAGCCAGCCAAAGCCGTCTGTGGGAAGAAACGATCCCTGCCCCTGCGGGTCAGGAAAAAAGTATAAAAAGTGCCACGGGAGATAGAAACATGGAGCACGTGGCAATCATGAGGAAATCTTGGGGATTGACTCAAAAAATTCTGAACGGTCAAAAAAAGATTGAATCACGCTGGTACTCGGTAAAATATAAGCCCTGGGATTGTATTGAAAAAGGAGAGGCGGTCTACTTCAAAGATTCCGGCGAACCAATACGATTGAAAGCAAAGGTGGATAAAGTGATGCAGTTTGCCAGTTTGACTCCGGAACGGGTAAAAGAAATTCTAGACGAGTATGGTGACGATGATGGACTGGAGAAAGAAAAGATTTCAGAATTCTTTGATAAATTTAAGAATAAAAAGTATTGCGTGCTCATATTCTTAAAAAATCCGCAGAGAGTCAAACCGTTCCAAATTAATAAAACCGGATTCGGGGCAATGTCATCGTGGATTACCGTAGATGACATTTCAAAAATAAAGAAGTAACTCTTGCGTTCTTGACAAAGGTATGCGCTTTTTGTAGTATGATGTTATAATACTATATTATCATACGCAAATAATATGGCAACATTATCCATTCCACTTACCCCTTCGTTAGAAGAACTTGTTAATTTACTCGTGAAGGAGGGGTTTGCGGAGAACAAAGCAGAAGTGGTACGCAAGGCCTTGCGTCTTCTTGCACAAGAGCAGGCTGTTGCGTCCGTACTGAAAGCAGAACAAGAAGTGAGAGAGGGGAAACTCCTGCGAGGCGACCTTAAAAAGCTCGCTCGCAAAATGCCCTAGGGGTATGGACGTTTTGTATGCTCCCAATTTTGTTCGTCAGTTTAAGATATTGAATAGTTCTCTTCAAAACGAGATTCTTGAAAAGATACAGTTGTTTAAAGATCGCAGAAACCATAAGGTTTTAAAAGTTCATGCATTGAAAGGGCGGCTTAAGGGAAGATTTAGTTTTTCTGTAAACTATAGGTTTCGCATTGTGTTTTCGTATCTTTCTCCTAGAAAAGCAGTTCTTCTCGCCGTTGGCGATCACGATGTTTATGTATAGGGAGCAGCATGAAAAGCGGTCAAAGCAATAATTTTTCATATGAAACTTGTATACCCAACTTTTTACAGAGTGCTTTTTGTTGACGTTGATAGCTGCATTACTGCAATTGAGGGCATTGACGAACTCGCAAGATTACATGGAAGAGAGGTCAAAGTCGCAGAACTTACCAAAAAAGCGATGCAGGGAGAAGTTTTGCTTGAGGAAGTATTTGAAAAACGGCTTGCGCTGATTAATCCGAGAAAAGAAGATTTGCAAAAAGTGGCGGAGAGATACGTGGAAACTATTACTCCCGATGCGGTTGAGGTAATTCGTATTTTAGTTGGTATGGGGGTAGAAGTGAGGTTGATTTCTGCAGGATATCAAGAAGCAATCTTGCCGCTGGCAATACATATGGGATTGGCGGAAAACAAAATGCACGCCAATTCCTTGTATTTTAACCTAGAAGGGGAATATAGTGGATTTGACCGCAGTAATCCACTATGGCAAAAGAATGGCAAGAAAAAAGTTATTGAAAGCTTAAAGCAGAAAAGAGAAATACCCGAAGGCAGAATAGCTATTATCGGGGATGGCGTGTCTGAATTAGAGACAGAACCTGCTACCGATTTTAGAATTGGGTTTGGCGGGCATCAAATACGAGATAGAGTAAAAGAGCTGGCAGATGTTTTCATTCAGGCAAACTCTTTTGCCGCTTTACTTCTTTTGGTGCTTGATACATCTCGCATCCAACAGTTAGCCGGTGATTCTGCCAAAAGAAAACTTTTGCAAAAAGGGTTTGAACAACTGCAAAGCGAAGTTGTATTTAGCAAACAAGCTCAGGGTTTAAAACAGGATCTTAAAGAAATTGAATTTGAGCTGCGGGGGCTATGATTGTAAATATATCAAGATCGAAATTTGAAGAGTTGGTAAAAGAGGGAATTGCGGCAATTCCTCCGAAGTTTTTGGCATTGCTGGAAAACGTGGCAACGGTGATAGAGGAGGAACCAACGCAAGAACAAAGGAAAAAGCTTGGCATGAGAAGGCACGATACGCTTTTGGGATTGTACGAAGGAGTTCCGCAGACTTCCCGAGGGCCTTCATATTCAGGCGTGCTTCCCGATAAAATCACCATTTTTATGCGCCCTATTCTTGATTCTGCGAATACAAAAGAAGAAATACAGGAAGTCGTGAAGGAAACCGTGCGGCATGAAATCGCCCATCATTTTGGCATGAATGACAAAGAGCTTGAAGAATCCGAATTTCGCAGACTGGCAAAGCAAGGGCAGGAAAGGTAATATGGAGCAATGAAAAAGGTATTCACCCTTTGTGTTGCGCATAAACATCCTCGGGTGTTGCTGGGAATGAAAAAGCTATGCCTGCTCCGAATATAGCCTTAGAAAAAGCAAAAGAACACTACTTGTTTTATGTTGTTGCGAATGTGGTGGTGTATCGCAAGGCAGATAGAAGGTGCCTGATTTTAAAGCGGAGCATTAATGAAAAAGTGCATCCTGGAAAATACGGAGTGATTGGAGGAAAATTGGAATGGAACGATTTGGACATCAGTCATCCTACAAGGGATCACGGCGACGTGCACCATTTTGAACACGCGGTAGAACACCCTCTTGTACGACAAGCCCCGGCCGAACAGGGCCTCCCGCTCCCTTTCCCATTACGCCATATCAATAGCCTCGCATTCTTGCGGCCAGACGGCATACCCGCGCTGTTGGTGAAATTCTGCGCGTTGTACGATTCAGGAGACGTGAAGCTGGAGCAGGATGCTTTTGAAGATTTTGCCTGGGTGAACGAAAAAGAAGCGCAATCGTATGATTGTTTGGAGGGCATTGCGCAAGAAATACAGGCAACTGCGCGTTACTATCAAGAGAAAGGCGCATGATTGTTGTTTTTGTCTTGCTGTTTTTGCTTATTATTTCTCCCTTGGCGTTTGGCGCAGGCCTGCTGAATATATTTGAAAAAGGCATACAGAATCTCGGCATTTCTCCGCAATTTGCAACCGGTGTCGTTGTTTTTTCAGTCCTTGGTTCTTTTATCAATCTTCCTTTGACCAGAAGAATTTCTTTGAATGTAGGAGGGGCTTTGATTCCTTTGGTTCTGTCGGCATATCTTTTTTTACACGTTCCCTTGAGAGAAACTCTTGTGGCAGTTTTCTTCATGAGTATCCTGTGCAGAGTGCTTTCCAGGTACATTCCGGGCAAAGGAGTGGTGATTCCGTTTTTTGTGCCAGCTTTGTTTTCAACGGGAGCTTCCTTTGTGCTTGCTCCAATCCATATTCCCGAAGTTGCTTTTATTTCAGCAGTATTGGGAGTGCTTATTGGGGCAGACCTTGCACGGATTCCTTTTATTCAGAGCAGGAATTCTAAGCTTTCCATTGGGGGTTCTGGAGTATTTGACGCTATTTTTCTGGTAGGAATTATATCTGCCTTGCTAGGAGGGTTGTAATGTGGTATCCTCAAAAAACTGTGAATACCTCCAAGAGAAAATTGTTCATTATCCTGGCAATTGCGGCAGTGCTCGCGGTTCTGGCAGGATATATTGCCTGGACTCCTTTTAAGCAGTTTGAGCTTGGCCTTGATCTGCAGGGCGGGATCCATTTGGTGTATGAAGCAGATGTGCTGCAGGTTCCTTTCCAAGACAGAGATTCCACCATGCAGGGGCTTCGGGATGTCATTGAACGAAGAGTCAACTTTTTTGGAGTCAAAGAGCCTTTGGTGCAGGCCGAAGGGACAGGGGATTCAAGGCGGCTCATCGTGGAACTTGCAGGCGTGCAAAGCCCGGAACAGGCCATTGAGCTTATCGGAGAAACTCCGTATCTGGAGTTCAGAGAATTGAAAGAAAACTACCAGGAAATTATTGAGAAAAACAAAGAGCTTGAGCAAAGCGCGGCAGAAGAGAAATACGAAGACATATACAAGCCCACCGAGCTGACAGGAAAATATTTGTCAAAAGCAAGCTTTGAGCCAGCTCCGTACTCGCCGGGAGAATACGTGGTAAGTTTGCAATTCAATGATGAGGGCGCAAAGCTGTTTGAGCAGATGACTGCCCGCAATATCCAAAAGCCCATTACGATTTTCTTGGACTTTCAGGAGTTGCAGAGCCCTGTTGTGCAAGAGCCGATCGCGGGGGGTAAGGCCCAGATTTCCGGAGGCTATGACGTTGCGGCTGCAAGAGAGATTGTGCAGAATTTAAACGCAGGATCGCTTCCTGTTCCTATTACCCTTATTTCCCAGCAGCAGGTGGGAGCAACGCTGGGAAGCCAGACGCTGAACCAGAGCGTAAAGGCGGGAATGGCCGCGTTCGCCGCAATTCTGATTTTTATGGTTTTGTTTTATCGTCTGCCCGGGGTTTTCTCGTGCATTGCTTTGGTTATGTATGTTGCTTGCCTTCTTGCGATATTCAAGCTCATTCCCATTACGCTGACTCTCGCGGGAATCGCAGGGTTTATTCTTTCTATTGGCATGGCTGTGGACGCGAATATCCTTATTTTCTCGCGCATGCGTGAAGAATTGAAGGCGGGGAGGTCGTTTTCAGCAAGCGTGTCCGAAGGATTTTCCCGGGCATGGCCCTCTATACGCGACGGCAACCTGACAACTTTGCTGGTTGCCTTGGCGCTGTTCTGGTTTGGGTCTTCGTTTGTGCAGGGGTTTGCTTTTGCCTTGTCTTTGGGAATTATATTAAGCATGGTGACCGCGGTATTCGTAACAAGAAATCTTTTGTCTGTATTCATCGGCACTCCTTTTGAACACATGAGATGGATGTGGAAATAACATGAACATTGTCCGATTCGCCAACGCGTACTTCTTGATTTCAGGGCTTTTGATAGGCTTGTCTTTGGTTTCTTTGTGGCTGTTTGGGCTGAACGCGAGCATTGAGTTTGCCGGCGGAAGCATTTTGGAAGTCCAGTATCAAGAAACCAGGCCCTCTGCTTTGGATATCCGAGAGAGGCTTGAGCCGCTGCAGTTAAAAACTATTCAGGTGCAGGAAGCCGGAGACAAAGGGGCGATCATACGCACAGAAAGCATTTCTGAAGGCATGCATCAGCAGATGTTGAGCCAGCTTGAGGGCGCTTCAGAGTTGCGGTTTGACGCAGTGGGGCCAGTGATCGGAGAGGAGTTAAAGCGCAAGACCACGGTTACCGCGCTCATCGCCCTTGCCTTGATCGTGGGGTATATTGCTTTGGCGTTCCGCAAGATTGCAGATCCCTTCAAGCCCTGGCACTGGAGCTTGGTGAGCTTGGCCGCATTGCTCCATGATGTTCTTCTTCCCTTGGGATTGTTCGCTCTTTTGGGAAGGATATATGGCACGGAATTCACGATTCCCGTGGTTGTCGCCCTTCTGACAGTGATCGGATATTCCATTAACAATAACATTGTGGTGTTTGACAGGATCCGTGAGAACCTGCTCAAGAGAACCGGCTTTGACCTTCAAGATACGGTTAATAAGAGCATCAGCCAAACGCTTACGAGAAACATCAATATGACCCTGACAGTGCTGATTTCTTTGCTCGCACTTTTGTTTTTTGGAGGCCAGGCGCTACAGGGATTCTCCCTTGCTTTGATAGCAGGAATCGTGGTGGGATTATACTCTTCCATTCTGTTTTGCCCGGCAATGCTTGCCTCCTGGCTTTCAAAAGATAAAGGGATTTGACAAGGATTTATAAACCTGGTTTAATACATAAATTGACATGGCAGCGCAATACGAAAAAATATCTTCCAATCTTCTTTCCGGCCTGGACGCAAGGACTAAAGACGTTTTGGCAAAGCGATTCGGGCTTTTCAAGTCTGAACCTTTGACATTGGAGCGTATCGGGCAAGAGTACGACATTACCAGAGAACGGGTGCGCCAGATCGTAGAAGGGGCGCTTGCCGAATTGCAGGAGCGCATCAAGCAAGAGAAGACAAAGGCGGTGCTTTCTGCGTTTGAACAGTTTCAAGAAGAGTTGGAACAAGCAGGGCACTTGAAAAAAGAGGACGTGTTCGTGCAGAGCTTTGGAGGACAGTCCTCTGCGCCCCACGTTGTATTTTTGCTGAATTTGGGAGAGCAGTTTTCCCGGCACAAAGAAACAGATGATATCCATCCATTTTGGTCAAGCAAGAAAGAAATGCTTCAGGAGGTGCCTGAAGTGCTGGATGCCATTTTTGAATATTTGGATGAGCGCAAAGACACAGCGCATGTCCATGAATTGAAGGGAGTGTACAAAGATCATGACTCTCCAACGTTTTCCTCCATGCTTGACGTATCAAAGCACATCGTGCGTTCCTTGGATGGAAAAGTGGGTTTGAAGTCATGGCCTCATGTATATCCGAAAACCATTCGCGACAAAGCGTATCTTGCGCTAAAGTACGTGGAAAAACCTTTGCACTTTACTCATGTTGCAAAAATCATTGACGACATTCAGGTAAAACTCTATTTGGAAAAACGGAAAATCATTCTTCCCCAGACCGTGCATAACGAATTGATCAAAGACAAAAGATTCGTGCTGGTCGGGAGAGGAACATACGCGCTTGCAGAATGGGGGTACAAGCAGGGAACTGTCAAAGACATTATTTCCTCGATCCTCAAAGGGCAAAAAAAGGGGCTTGTGCAGAATGACATCGTCAAAAAAACGCTTGAACAAAGGCACGTAAAAGAAAGCACGGTGCTTTTGAATCTTCAAGACCGGGATATGTTTGCAAAAGATCAGCTTGGGAGGTATTATCTCAAGTAATGGAGGGTCTTCTTTCTACACTCACGCTCATTGCAATACCTTCTCTCCAGTTCCTTGTTGATTTCACTTTGGCATGGTGGTGGCTTTTTCTTCCTTTTATATTATTTGAGCGTTTCAAATTCCATTGGCTGTGGTGGAGGACAGACAAGTATCTTTCCAAATCCGCTTGGACCGTGCTTGAGGTAAAGATTCCCCAGGAAATAAACAACCCTTTCCGGAGGATGGAAGCGGTGTTGGCTGGCATGTGGCAGGTGAAAATCGGAAGCAACAAGCGCGAGAAATGGCTGGAAGGAAAAATACAGCTTGGCGTGTCTTTGGACATTGTTTCTCTTGAAGGGAGAACGCATTTTTACGTGCGTTCTGAAAACGGAGATATAGAATTGGTAAAGACCTCTATTTATTCCCAGTTTCCCGAAGCTGAAATCACGCCCGTGGAGGATTACGCAAAGCAGGTTCCTTCGGATATTCCCAATAAAGAATGGGATATGTGGAGCACGATATACAAATTCACTAAGCCGAGCCCGTATCCTATTAAAGTATATAAAAAGTTTTTTGAAGAAGATCCAACAGTCAGCGAAGACGAGCCCATACGCGTAGACCCGCTGGGCCAGCTGCTTGAAGGAATGTCAAAGCACGGACCCGGCGAGCAGATGTGGCTACAGATTGCAATCTCGCCCCGGGAACCAAAACAGCTGAAATCTTTTCTTGACGAATCGGAAAAGATTGTCAATACCATCGTGAGAAGGCCCGAAAAGGAAAAGCCGGCAACAGCCGTAAGTGATGCCAAATCAGTGGCTTCCATATTGCTTACGGGAAATGCTCCCGCAAAAGAAGAAAAGAAAGAAGAGATTTTGCCTCCTGAAATGAGAATTACGCCGGGAGAAAAAGAGATTGTGACGGCGCTTGAAGAGAAAGACAGCAAGACCATGTTTGAATGCATGATTAGGAGTTTGTACCTTGCCAAACGGGACGTGTTTTTTGGGGGGCATAAAGCAGTTCCCATGAGCTACTTTAACCAGTTTTCCAGCTTGAACCTGAACAGCTTAGTGGTAGACGGAGACACGTGGACAAAAGTGCATACGGTTTCCACATGGTTTTTGGACAAACGGCGGCTGTATTTGAGAAAGCGCAAGCATTTCCGTTTGTACCGGGATAGGCTTCCCCAGCACTTTCCAGGGCCTGGAGGGACCTTCAGATCGGAAGAGCACACGTCTGAACTCCAGTCACCTAGCAAGATCTCG
>CAZWDJ010000012.1:0-10134 GCA_964632325.1 uncultured Candidatus Saccharibacteria bacterium
GAAACCTCGCCCCTTTCATTGAGAATAAGCATGAGCCCGGCGTACAGCACGCCTCGGTAAGGAATTCCAAGCTCCCGCATCTCCTGAAGCATGGGCAAAAATACCCGCGTCCTGATCTGCTGTTCCAGTTCTGGAGTCCACAAACGGTGAGGAGCATATGCGCCCATACCGCCTGTCATGCGAGAATCTTTGGCCGATCGCTGTTTGTAGTCCTCGGCTGAAACAAGCGAAGAAACAGTATTGCCGTCAGTGAAACCAAACACGCTCATTTCAAATCCGGCCACAAATTCCTGCAGCACCACAGACAGGCCGGGATACCTCTTGAAATTCTCCCCTACAGCATGCAAGGCTTCTTCCTTGGTACGAGCAATAGTAACACCTTTGCCCGAGGCAAGACCATCTGCCTTCACAACAATCTTGGAATCAACAGGCCAGCTAAGAATGACAACCCTGGCATCATCCATGGACGAAACGATGAAAGATCGCGGATGGCCAACGCCGCACTTTTTCATCCTGGAGATTGCAAAGGCCTTGCTTCCCTCCAACTGCGAGGCCTGCTGCGTTGGCCCAAAGCACGGAATTCCTAACCCCTTCAAGCTATTCGCAAGCCCCTGGACAAGCGGCGCTTCAGATCCTGCAATCACAAAATCTGGAATCGCTTTCGCAATGTTTGTGACCAGCTGAACCATGGGCATGACCGGAATATGTATGATGGTAAGGTGCGGCCGCTCTTCAAGCAGCCTTTTCTCAATAGCTGCCTCTCTTCCTCCGGGACCCCCTACAATAACTACCCGCTGAATCTCTTCAACACTGACCATGAATAACTCCTTTCTGCAATGTGGCTGTAGTACGGTATACACTATGTACCACGAACGCAAAATCCGTCAACCGCGAAAAGTGAATTATGGCTGGAACAGCCATTCGGGGAAGAACCGGACTTCTTGGACTCCCGAAAATTGCTTTGCGGTTTGCTCAATTTGAAACCATAAGATCCCTGCCCTACACGAACCTCCGCCTGTTTTGTTTTGAAGATCATCAAATACAAGCGTCAAAACTCCCTCATCCAAAGTTATTTCCTGGAGTAAAACTCCCTCCAAGGGGAATTCGGTTGTAATTCCTTGATTTCTTTCTTCTTGCGTAAGTTCTCCTGATAAAAGCAGCTGCAGCGTATTCCGAATGGAAACAAGAATGCCAGAAAAAGGAATTGCGCGCTTTACCGCAACCAATCCTTCCCTGGAACATTGGATATTCCCTGAAACGTCTTTGTCTAAATCAGGGTTGTAATAGTACAGGTTTACTGTCTTCTTTACATTATGCGGAGGAAACTCCGGGTTAAATTCGCCCTGCGAGATATACCACAGTATTCCAGCTGTTGCCGTTATCCCAACTCCCAGAACCACCATTAAAAACAATGTATTCTTCATATTTCCAGTATATACCCTTGCCTATACTGCAAGATAGTGCCAGGCAAAAAAAGCAAAGATGGCAATGACTCCGAGAATCGCTGTTCCAAAAAGAATATACGAAATTTGATGCAGAGCTTTATCAGAAGTTTTTTTGCGCACTAGGAAAACCGCAAAAAGAACTGCTCCGTACAAAACCATAGAAAATATGCTCTTTGACACCCAATGATGGCCAGAAAGACTTGCCAGCCATGCTTTAAGCACTGGAGAAAATTCTGCGGCAATAGTCAAGAAAACAGTGAAAACAATGGAAACTATTGCTCCTACTGCAGACGCGAATACCAAATTTTGTTTTGTAGTTTCTTTCATGTTATGTCCCCCATCTTGCTGTTGCTGAAATCATAAAACCCATTGCGCCAATCAAAAACGCAATCCCAACATTAACAAGCAGCAAAAGCAAAGATACGGTTTTCAAACGAAGCTTCTCAAAACTTTCTTTGCTTAAAAGCGTAAGAAACAACGTAGTAAGCGCAAGCGGAAGAACAAAAAGGAATATATGCTCTTTGGTTTCCATAACAATGCTATGCACCCAAGGAGCAACTCCTGCCTTGATTTCTGGCTTTACCAGGGTTCCGTAAAACACAACATAATAGTATCCGCCGAACATCCAGCTCAACAAAAATCCCAATACGGCAATGAACGCTGCCATCCTGTGCCGTATAAATTCCTTTGTATTCGCAACTATTTCTCCCAACAGCCACAAAAGAGCGTCAATGCCTACGATGGCAAATCCCAGATGCAATCCTACGAGCACGGGCTTACTAGTGATTAATCCAAAAACATCCATTACGATAGTATACACCCTGCAAGAAACTCCAACAACTTTACCAAAAGAAAAACCTTGTCTTACTGGACAAGGCCTCGTTTCACTATTGCTCGCAGGGCATCCTGCACAATCGCCACATGCCTCGTAAATTCTTCGCCGTCAAGCTCTGCGAGATCTGCAGAGATATAAAGCGGACCCCATACGTACTTTGCATCAACCATGATCGGACCACCCAGCAAAGCCACGGGATACGGATCAATGATGATACCCTTATCCCATAAAACCCGGAGCCATGAATGGCGCATACCGGGCTTCAAAAACCACCCATCCTCAAGAATTACATCCTCTGGGAATATCGCCGCAAGCGCCCGGGCAAGCATGTGGCAGGAAAGCACAACCTGTTTGCCGTTTTTTGCTCTCAAGCGCAATTCAGGCAAATTTTCCACCGCATGCCTGATTGCTCGAAACAGCTTCATATGCCTTTCTGAAACCAAACGCTCCATTTCAGTCTGCACGGCTTTTCCTCCTTTTTTATGTACCAAAGATTGGTATACCGCAAAATGCAATAGCAATCAAGATTCTATCTCAATAACTTTTTGCTTTGATGCGAATCCTGAAACGATTCTTATTGCTCCGATAGAAACTCCAAAATATCCTGCAAGCGCCTGAAGAATCGCCTGATTCGCCCTGCCTTGCACCGGCGGCTCTTTTACCGCAACCACAAAATGCGTTTCGTCAATTTTCTCAACAACCTCCTCCTTTGAGCTCGGCTTTGCCTTTATGAAAATCCTCATTCCAGGTTGAAAATATTCTTTGCGTTTTTCCAAAATACCAGATCTTTTTCTCCTGTACTCATTTTCAAGCTTTTAACTACCTGCACATATTCTTTTTGGGAGTACAACGGCCAGTCGGTTCCAAACAAAAACTTCTGGAATCCTCCTACGAATGACGCAAGGTATCCAGCACACTCAATGAATTCCCTTTTCTCCTTAACAGCAATTGGCTGATATTCTGTGAAAAATCCTGAAAAATCAGCATACACGTTCGTATTTTTCCACAAAACAGCTCCGCAATCTGCAAGCCAGGGATTGCCGAAATGAGCCATTACGATCTTTAGTCTTGGAAATTGGTTTGCCAATTCATCAATATTCAGCGGATGGGAGTATTTCAGCAGCCCCGAAGACCCAACAAGCAAAAGCCCCGTGTGAAACATGACTGGAAATCCATGGTCTGAACAAAATTGGTACAATCCATGGAGCTTTGGATCGCTGGGATAAAAATGCTCGTATCCTGTGTACAGCTTCACTCCAACAATCTTTTTTGCTTGCAGCAACTCTTTGAGCTGCTGCAATTGATCCTCCCCAAACGTGGCGTAATTCACGGCTCCTATGATTTTTAATTGCGGAAACTTTTCCCCTATTACTACTGCTTCTTTCGTGGGAGTTCCGCCAATTTCTGCATGACTATTGGCAATAACAAAAGAGATATCAATGTTCGCTTCTTTCATGGAACTCAATAGCTCCTCTGGAGTCTTTTTTTGAGGATTCCCAAACTTTGCGATATGCGTATGAATATCAATAACCATACTCTTTTATTATACAGATTTCCGGAGTAATAAAAACCTTCGGCATTGAATTGCCGAAGGTGACGCACTTCATACGTCCCAGTCGCTTCGTAATAGTCCGTACGTATCTAGACTCACGAAATGACCGTTTACTCGCAGTGATTCACGCCTTGTCCCTTCATGGGAAAATCCGAGCTTATCCCGAAAAAGACGCACAGAAGCTTCGTTATCCGAACCACAGTATGCTTCCACTCTGTGAATCCCGCATAAGAACAAGAAATGAATAAAGGCCATACAGGCTTTTGTTGCAAGCCCGTTCCCCCTTGAATTTTTCCGAAGCAAGACGGTAATCTCTGCGACATCCCCATCTTCTATATATGGCACTCGTATCGCTCCAAGAAGAACATGTTTGCCTTCTTGAGAAAGCCACACGCCCATGGAAATGCGTTCTTGGGTAGAAAATCGCTCGATGTCTACCGCAATAAACTTTCTACAGTGTTCCAGATCGCGCAATTCTCTCATCCAGGGAAACCACGGTTCGAAATCATCCCTTTCAGACACGATTAAATCGAAAAAAGCTTCTGCAACCGCGGGCCGGGGCGTACAAAGCGGAGCTGATGCGTCCACAAAGATGGAAGGATCGACAGGGAATCTCACAATGCCCCCTTGCTTTCAGAAAAATGAAAAAGGTCTACACGAAGTATACACGAAAAAATAGAAATGTCAAGAGTTTTTGTAAAAATTTATTCAGTTTTCGTCACGCTGACAATAATCTGCCTCTCTCGGGGCCCGTCAAACTCAAACAATACGACTTTTTGCCACAACCCCGTAATCACTTTTGACTTTTTGAAGGGTATGCACAAAGAAGTTCCCATCATGGTTGAAAGAATATGGTCTGGGACATGCGTGGGATCATGCGGATGCCGGTAATTCAAATCGGGAACCATTGCATCATACGCCTCCAGCATATCCAAGTCGGTTCCCGGATCCATGACAGCTGTTGAGAGAGAGCACGTTGTGTGCGTCAAAAACAAATGACATACTCCGTCTGATACTTTTCCCTTGGAAAGCGCCTCGTTGACCTTTTCTGTGATATCGAGGACTTGTTTCTTTTGCTGGGTTTTGATGATCAGTTTTTGCATGGGAGTGTTATCATATGGACGTTTTTTGAGGGAAAAGCTTACGCCCTATTTGATCTCATATATCAGTGTGACAGAACTGGAAACTTCCTGGGATCCTGGCTCAATGGCGGGCGAAGGCATTGCGTCTTTCGCTTCCACAGCTCCTCCCATTCCAAATGGGACAGGATACGGATATGAAGAACCTTCTTGAATAGAAACCAATCTCCCCAGCTTGAATCCCCCTGCCTTTGCGGTTGCTTCTGCATCCTGGCGCGCCCGAGCGATTGCTTGCTCTCTTGCCTGCTGTTTAAGAGATTCGGGATTATCAATGGTAAAGGAAATCTGCGATACGGTATTTGCTCCCCTTTCCACCACTCCCGCCAACACTTGGCTTATCTTCCCAAAGTCCCTGATCTTGCTTTCAACAGTTTGCTGGACAGAATATCCCACGATTTCAGGAGGAGGGCATATGGTTTCAAATCTGCAGTTTGAATACTGATAGCGGGGAGTAATGGAATATGACTGCGTTTTAATATCTTTTGCTTCAATGCCCTGCTGTTTCAAAAATTCAATAATGCTGTTTCCTTTTGCGCTGTTTTGCTGCTGAAGCGATGCAACATCCTTGCTCCCTTCTGTAAGCACGCTAAAAGAAAACTGCGCCACGTCGGGTATTGCAACAATCTTGCCCTGGCCTGCCACCGCAAAGGTGCGCTGGCTTTCAAACGACCGGGCATACGAACGCACTCCTTGGAAAAACGCGAAGGTCGCGCTCAATAAAAAGAGAATGAGCACCGCAAGAGCGATATTTTTGAGCGTGTTGTTCATAGTACCTTTTATGCTACCCCATATTACTTAAGAACGGAAGCCCTCTCTTGGATGCAATGCCTGCCTGACCACTTCTTCTTTTGGAAAGATTTTGTTGCGGATCACCAAAAGCAGCGTGGAAGAAAGCAGGCCCATGCACGTGACAAGCAGGAATACGATCTGAAATCCAAAGGCAGAAGCAATGATTCCCCCGAAAGCCGCGGCAAATCCTGCCGCAAACCCGATGCTCGTGCTTTCAATGCTCCAGGAAAATGCCTCCCATCCTTTGCGGATATGCCTGGTAAAAATGCCAGACCAGGTAGGCACCACCATGGCCATTGCAAGGCCCCGGACAATCTCCAGCAGAAAAATATGCCACAATTCTGTTGAAAAGAAATACCCAAGGGGAACAAGGTTTGCGGCATACATGCCTATTACCAGAATTTTAAAGTCGTCTTTCTCCCCTTTTTTCAAATCCAGAACATGGGCGATAAACGGCTGCACAAAGGATTTTGACATCCAGTAGGCAGCAGCAATGAATCCCACTATGGCAATGCTGCCTCCTGCGATCTGCTGGGACAAAAAAATGGCAAAAATAGGAGCAATCAACCCCCATCCTGCCTGCAACAGGAAATCTGAAGCTACCAGAACCAAAATAACCGTGGTAAGCATGTGTTAGTGCCCGAATCTTCGCTGGCGCCTTGCATATTCTGCAAGAGCATCTTCCAGATCCTGCTCTGTGAATGCGGGCCAGAATTTATCGCAAAAGTATAACTCTGCGTATGCGGACTGCCACAGCAAAAAGTTTGAAAAGCGCTGTTCCCCTCCTGCCCGGATGACCAGATCAGGATCGGGAAGCCCTGCGGTTGAAAGATTGCTTTGCAACATTTGCTCGGTCATCTGCTTTGGATCAATGCCTTGAGAAGCCACTTTCTGGGCAGCCTGCAGAATATCCCACCTTCCTCCGTAGCTTACACCCAAGTTCAAAAAAAACTCCTTGTTATCCTTTGTCACCTGCTCAATATGCTCAATGATATTTTGCAGAGAAGGCCTTAATTTGTCTTTTTGGCCAATCACCCTGACGCGCACTCCTTCTTTTTGGAAACGCGCGATGCTTTCCTGATCTCCCAAGAATTTCTCAAACATATCCATAAGATAATTCACCTCTTCTGGGGACCTGTTCCAATTCTCCGTAGAAAAGCCAAATACCGTGATGACTTTCACTCCCCTTCTCTTGCACCACAGCATGAATTCGTAGAATTTGTCTTTCCCCTTCCAATGGCCCTGCATAGTAGGAAGTCCCCGCTCCCTTGCCCATCTTCTGTTGCCGTCGGGAAACAACACAACATGCTGGGGAACCAAAGCATGCTGCTCCTGCACAACAGCGCTTTTGCCGAAAGGAAACAGTTTAAAAATATCAAGTTTACTGATTTTCATTCATTTGCACGCCAAGAGGTTCTTTGAGCTGATGCCTTGCAACCAAGAATCCCAATCCAAAGGCAAGAAATACCAAGATCGCAACCGCGATTCCTAGCAGTATATCAGATTCATGCTCTTTGACAAGTTTGCGTGCTTTTGATAGTATGCTGTGCATATGGCAACATCTAAAGCGACTGGGTCTTCACGGCTCGGGCGAGATTCAAACCCCAAATATCTGGGAATGAAGGTGGGAGACGGGCAGCAAGTGCACGCTGGCCAGATTTTGGTCAGACAGCGAGGCACGAATTTCAGGCCGGGCATAAACGTGAAAATGGGCGGAGACAATACTCTTTTTGCCGTGGCAGAAGGATCGGTGCGCATTGGCAAAACGTCCAGAACCCGATTTGACGGAACTCACAAGCAAGTAAGCATCGTGCAGGTCACAACAGGCAAGCGCGCATAAACTCAAGGAACAGCGGATGCGGATGCAAAGGCCGCGACTTCAATTCAGGATGGAACTGCGTCCCCAAGAAAAAGGGGTGGTCTTTCAATTCTGCAATCTCCACAAGATTCCGTTCGGGATTCACGCCTGAAACAACCAGCCCGTTTGCCTCCAGCCGTTCTCGGTATTCATTATTGAACTCGTAGCGGTGCCGGTGCCGTTCAGACACCATGCGGGCCTGGTATGCTTTGGCAGCCAGGGTTCCCGGCACAAGCTTGCACTTGTACGCTCCCAAACGCATAGTTGCCCCGTAATGCTTTTCTTGAAGCAGGGCTTTCTGATCTTCCATGACATCGATGACAGGATCAACCTCTGCTCTCTGGTTTTTGGAAATAAATTCGGTGGAAGTCGCATTCTTGATCTTGCATACGTTTCTTGCAAATTCAATCACGGCAAGCTGCATGCCAAAGCACAGACCAAGATACGGAATCTTGTTCTTCCTGCAAAACGAGATTGCCTGCATCTTTCCTTCTGCTCCCCTGTCACCAAACCCTCCGGGCACTATGACTCCGTCAAAGCCCTCCAATTCTTTTACCGAGCTTGGATCTTTTTCATATTTTTCCGCGGAAAGCCACGTCACTTCAGGCTTCCTTTTCAATTCCCAGCTGGCATGCTTAATCGCCTCAATCACGGAAATATACGAGTCGGTAAGCGCAAAATCCCCTGTTTCAAAATACTTGCCCACAATGCCGACCTTCACCTCTTTTTTCAAAGACGCAATCGTTCTCACCAAGCTCTTCCAGTCTTGCATATCCTGCTTTCTCTGGCGCAGCCCGAACTTTTCTAAAATTTTGTTCCCCAAGTCGTCTTTTTCAAAATTCAGAGGCACCTGGTAAATGGAATCTGCGTCTGGAGCTGAAATCACGTCTTGCGTCCTCACGTTGCAGAATATGGAGATTTTCTTTTTCCGCGGCTCGTCCACAGGAACTTCCGCCCTTGCCAAAATGAAATCCGGCTGGATTCCTGCGGCGTTGAGCGTATGCACGGCTGTCTGCGTGGGCTTGGTTTTCATTTCCCCTATTTTTCTTGGAACAGGAAGATAGCTCACCATGACAAATACCACGTCTTTGGGAGATTCCAGCTTCATCATGCGCGCGGCTTCCAAAAACAGCATATTTTGGTACTCCCCAACCGTTCCCCCTATTTCCACCAGCACAAAATCGGCCCGGTCGGCTTTTGCCGCTTTTTTGATGCGGGAAATGACTTCTTCCGGAATATGGGGCACCACTTCAACGCACTTTCCTTTGTATTCCAAGTTCCGCTCCCGCGTGATCACAGACTGGTACACGCTTCCCGTGGTCATGTAATTCACAGAGCTGAAATCCTGATTCAAAAACCGTTCGTAATGCCCCACGTCTTGGTCTGATTCGTTTCCGTCGTCAGTAACGAAAATCTCCCCGTGCTCAAGGGGATTCATGGTGCCTGCGTCCACGTTCACATACGGATCTATTTTGACCGCAGAGACCGCAAAACCTTTTGCTTTGAGAATTTTTCCAATGGATGCCGTGGCCACTCCTTTACCCACGCCAGACATCACCCCGCCTGCGACAAAAATGAATCTCGCCATTTATTCTGCTGCTTCTTCGGTGATGATAAGCTTGATTTCAGCTTCCAAATTATGGTCAAACGCAATCTTCACGGGAAATTCCCCCAACTCTTTAATGGGGTCTTCCAACTTTACCTGGCTCTTTTTAACTTCAAAGCCAAGTTCCTTGAGCCGCTCTGCGATTTTCTGCGCGTTGACCGATTCAAAAAGCTGGCCCTCGTCTCCCACCTTCATTTGCAAGGGAACTTCCATGTCATCCAGCTTTGAAGCAACTTCCTGGACAGTCTTTAAATCAGCTTCTGCTTTCTGGGAAATCAATTCTTTCTGCACTCGCACCCATTCCAGCGCTTCCTCGGTTGCCTGCTTTGCCAATCCTTGAGGAAACAAAAAGTTCCTGGCGTGCCCGTCTGCAACTTCCTTCACGTCAAATTTCTTTCCCACCTTATCTACATCTTGAAGAAAAATCACTTTCATATATGGCTATGCTCTCACAAACTCTTAAGAATTTCAAGGGCTTTTTCAAGCTGGGGGTCTCTGTCTTGGTCAATATCTTCGTCTGTTCTCTCAACTTCAACGTCCGGCTTCAAACCCTGATCTGCTATCAATGTTCCTTTTGGAGTAAGCCATCGGGCAACCGTCACCTTCAAAGAAGAGTCGTCCCTGAAGCTTTTCAGCTCCTGCACAGATCCTTTCCCAAATGAAGTTTCTCCGACAAGCTGTATTCCCCTGTTATCACGCAATGCTCCAGCCAATATTTCAGAAGCTGAAGCCGATCCCTCGTTGATAAGCACAACGACCGGATGCTGGGCAAAAGCTCCCCTGCCCTCTGCTGTATACACCACCCTTTCTCTGCCATCACGGAAATCTTCCACCACTACGGTCTGCCCGTTCTGCAAAAACCATCCTGCAATATCCTGGGAAATCTCAAGGTATCCTCCCGGATTATCTC
>CAZWDJ010000012.1:10144-12820 GCA_964632325.1 uncultured Candidatus Saccharibacteria bacterium
AAGAACAATCTTGGAGGCGCCTTGGGCAATAATCTGGTTTGCCGCCTTTCTGAAATCACTTCCTGCCTTTTCAGAGAACTGGTACAAGATAATATGCGCTACCTTACCATCTTTCATTTCCCATTTCAAGGAAGGCACTTCAATAACTGCCCGCTGAATGCCAAAATCCTGCACTTCCTGCCAGCCCTCGCGCAAGATTCCCAGGGTTACCGTGGTTCCTTTTGCCCCCCTGATCAAAGACACGGCCTTGTCCACAGTCATGGTATCTGTAAATTCGTCATCGATTCTCACGATTCTATCCCCAGCCCGGATTCCCGCCTTTTTCGCGGGAGTTCCCTCCAAAGGAGCAACGACCTTCAAAACTCCATCGCGCTTTCCGATTTCCATGCCAACTCCTTCAAACCTTCCAGACACGTCTTCTCTGAATTTTTTCGTCTCTTCAGGAGACATAAACACAGAATACGGATCTTCCAAGCTCCCAACCATTCCCGCAATTGCTCCATACACCATGCTTTTACGGTCCAGACTGTCTGCGCCCACGTAATTTTCCTCTATGGAATCCCATACTTCCCAAAACAACGAAAAATCCGCAGGGTTTCCCCCTTCCTTGTCCAAATTCGCCACTCCTTCTACAAGAACATGCTTTGGCTGGTTCTGCCCCAAAGAAAATCCAATAGAAAACACCAGGATTCCCGCAAAAAGGACAAGTCCCAAAGCTCCAGCAAGCTTCAGAGGAAATTTCATACAAAAGTACTATATCACAGGGTATATTCGGGAGCAACCAAATACAAAGAATAGAAAACAGGGGTGCCGTATAACACCCCCTTTCAAGGAAGACTAGGACCGTGGCCGCCTGGCACACAACGCAATCGTTTCCAGCACATCCGAAATCTCGATTGGCTTGCTCATTCGGATATCTCCGTACTGTATGTTGTGCTGGCTTGATATTGCGATTACCGGAGTCCCAGGGAAAGCTTTCTTTACCTTTCTAGCAGCTTCCCTGCCATCCTTATCAGACATCACACGGCCAATGGAACTTGAAAGCATGCCGTCCACGAACGCGGCGAGAAGAGTGTCATTGCCTGCCTGCACAACCTCCAACGCAAGCTCCAGCTCAGCAATGGTACCCACGACCATCACTTTATAACCCTGAAGCTCTAAAACACTCTTCAAAAAATCTCGCACGCCCTCGTCATCATCTACAACAATCACCACCTGGGACATAACGTATCCTCCCTTGCTTTATACAAAATGCAGAAACACAATATCATACTTTCAGTATTATGTCAAATTGAAAGCGAGGTACAAACGAGTCTCAAAAGACTCTCCCTCGCTTTTTCCGCTTTTTTCCTACCGCTTATCCATCGAGGAACTCTCGATGGAACTCTCGATTGCCTCAAATACAATAAAGACAATCGAAAACACCACAAAACCCCCACCTACCCCCCAAACAATAGGATTGGGAAGTTTGTAGCTCCAAGCAAGAAGTCCTATAAAAATCCCTAATAGGACTCCCAATAAAAAACCAACTCCAGCACCCATCAATTTCTCCTTTCTATACTAAGCCACTTCAAAGAGCTAGCGTATTATAATACATCAAATTGTTAGAAAAGTCAAGGACTTGTAATGATCTGTGCCTCCAGAAGGAATCGAACCCTCGTCAGCGCCTTAAAAGGGCGTTGCTCTACCATTGAGCTATGGAGGCCTGCAAATTACCCTGGCACCCAGCTTAAGAAACCCTCGGTTTCTTACGTCGCTGCTGCTCCTATTTTCCTACACAGGGTAATTTGATTTCTCCCGACATATCTTTCTACGGGAGAAATTGGAATTTTCTTCTAAAATTTTATCAGCCATGACGGTTAAAGTATACCCTAAATCCCTTCTCTTTTCAACCTCTCTAAGAGCTCCCTTTGCTCTTTACTCAACTTTTTTGGAATCTTGAGATGCACTTCAACATACATGTTTCCCCTTCCTAATCGGGAAAACCTTGGGATCCCCTTCTCCCCTATTTTGAATACTTTGCCAGATTCGGTTCCCTGGGGAATCTTCAAAAGCACTTTGGTGCCTTCTATGATTGGAATCTCAATTTCTTCTCCCAAAACAGCTGCAGTGAAAGGAATCTCAATCCTCATGTATACGTCATCCCCTTTTCTTGTAAACACAGAGTGCCTGGCAATGACAATGCGAACGTACAAATCTCCGCTTCTGCCTCTTTTCCTTCCCGCGTCTCCTTTTCCTTCAACTTTCAAGATCTGATTGGTATCTACGCCCGCAGGAATTTTCACCCCAATTTTTTCGTCTCCCTTAATTCTTCCTTCGCCCTTGCATACAATACAGGCCTTTTCAGGATTAAATCCTTCTCCTTTGCATTCAGGGCACAGCACTTCCCGAGTAAACGACCCGAGAATAGACCGCTTGATCTGCTGAACCTTTCCCGCGCCTCTGCACGAAAAACATTCTTTTACTTTTGTGCCAGGCTCTCCTCCGTTGCCCTGGCATCTGGTGCATGTCAAAAACTTCCGCAAAGCAATGGTCTCTTGCCTTGTTTGCAGAGTTGCTTCCAAGGGCATTTGCAGCTCCACTTCAATATCCTGGCCTTGCCTGAAATCCTGCTCTTCTGATTGCTGCCCGCCAAAGAAATCTTCAAAAATATCTCCAAAGTTGCCAAAGTCAAAT
>CAZWDJ010000013.1:0-6483 GCA_964632325.1 uncultured Candidatus Saccharibacteria bacterium
GCGTGTTGGTACTGTTAATATTGCTGCGACAACAAAAGCTGATAATCATTCAAGCCAGCTTGCTCCAAGGCCTTTTCCAATGCATATTCGCTTCCGGCATTGATAAATTCATTGCCGGTATTGAGATTCCCGGGCGATTTGAGCAATACGATTTTATACACGGAAAAGGCGTAACGTAATGGATAAAAACAGCAAAAAGAAATACGAGGCAATCCCTACCAAGACTCCAATTAAGACATGCGCCTGGAGGAAAATAGGCTGCAGAATGAAGAATGCCATGACAATGCTTGAGACGGCTGCGACCAAGAATGCTCGTGTTAACGCGCTACTCCAGATTATAATGGGGGTGAACCGCCTGACAAATTCAACTTCAAGGATAAGCAGAACCACATATGAAATAAGCGTTGCTGCCGCAGCCCCATATAGGCTGAAACGCGGAATCAAGAGAATATTCAAAAAAATATTTACCAGGGCAGCTGCCGCGGTGCCTAATAAATGCTTTTTTTGCTGGCCAGTGACAACCAAAACATTCCCATACGGATTATACAAGAAATTAAGCCCAGCTACGAATAACAGGATTTGAAGAGCAAGGATTGCTGGCTCATACTGCCCTCCATATAAAAAATGAATGATCTTAGGAGCAAGGATCGATCCTCCTACCATGAAGGGAAGGGCTAAAAAAATCATCGCCTCCATGTGCCGGTTCCAGAGTTTTTGAAGTTTTTCGTTTGACTCTTTGGCAAACCTGCTTAATGCGGGATAAAAACTCGTGGAAATCAATGTCATAATAACAATAGGAATGCCGATAACTTGGTATGAGGCATTGTACCACCCCACCGCAGTAACCTGCTTCAAGAACCCCATCATAATGGAATCGCTGTAGATGTATACGGTGCCAAATACTCCAGCCAAACCAAGAGGCCAGGAAAGTCCCCAAAACTTTTTCCACAATGCCGCATCTACATTGAAGCCCAATGGATAAATGCAAAAGTGAAAAAATGTTGCAAGCCCAATAAGAGTCGCGAAACTCGCAGCAACATACGCATAGCTTATATTCTCGGCAGAAGGAAGATTGAAAAGCACGAAAAATCCCGCTCCAAGCAGGAGAACAGCGCTTACGATTCTTGTGATTGCCTCGTATTCCATGCGTTCCCGCGCCCGTATGAAAGCATAGAGAATCCAAAAGAAATTATCTACAAGCGCAAAGAAAGAAAGTAGCCATATGAGCTTGCGAACATCGTTGTCTGGCGTGACCAGCAAAGCGCCCAAAAACATAATGGCAAGCGCTCCTAAACTCAAAAGAATTTTCAAAGAAAGAATGGAGGAAAATTCGTGTTCCCTTTGGCTTCCCTGCGCCAATTCTCTTGTCGCAATGCCTGCCAGACCAAAGTTTGAGAGCATCGCGAGCAAACTTACAAACGCAAAGGCAAAAGCAAATTTCCCGTATTCTTCCGGTCCCAGAATGCGCGAAATTGCAACAATCAAGAAAAATCCGAGAATGCGGGATATGCTCTCGCCGACAGTCAACCACCCTATATTTTTAAGAATGGGACCCATTGCCTGCACCATACGATTTTCTTAAGCAAAACTTCTCGAAAAGTTTTTGTGGGGACCTGCGCAGGTTCATCTTTTTTTTGAAAGACAAAAGGCAAAAGCGTGAGGAGAAGAAGAAATGCCGGCATGCGAATCCTCATATATGTTCCGTACGTATTAAGAATGAGGGCGATTTCCGCCAGAATTCCAAGACTTACAAGAAGAATCGGCAGCATATCTCTCCAACGATGGCGAGAACGTACTATGCCCTTTACAAGAAAGAACGAAACTATCCACCAAGGAATCGTTTCAATCAGCACAAACAGTTGGCGCGCAAACCGTATATGCCAAGGAAAGGGCCCCAAAAGCATGAAAGAAAAAGACGCGAGGTAATTCTTTGTGAAGGTGACCGGACTATCAACTCCCACCTCCAATACAAATGTTGATCCGGGGTCTTGAACTGCAGGCGGCGTTTGTACGGCAAGAGGAGGCGGCTCTGGAGCTTGCGGCGCCGGAACCTGGGTTGTTGTTGGAGGAACTGCTGGGGGGACTTGCGCTACAGGATCTGACCTCGTATCAGGATGCCAATTTGAACCCGGAGTAAATTCTCGGTACGTTACAATGGTTGAAGGCTGCACATAATGCCGTATCTCAATGTTGCCATAATACCCATGCCCTAAAATCTGCGGAATAAATCCAAGCAAAGGAATGATAAGAATGCCATACGCAAGTTTTTTCTTCCAGGGTAAATAAAACAGGAAAAACCAGGAAAAAACGAACACAAAGAGAACGACAAAACCTATGTAAAATCTAAAATAGATAAGCGCGGCGAGCGCCAAATAAAACAGAAAAAACGACGTGAAGGAAAAGCGTTTCTGCGCTTTGATCATAAACAACACCGAAGCAAGCGTCAGGGTGACCAGCAAACTTTCTCTCAAAAGTATACTCCCCCAATAGAGATAGCTTGGGTACAGAATTGGAGAAAGCCCGATCAGAAATGCCCACTTCCGAGAGAATCCAAGCTGTCGAACAATCGCATAGAGAAAAAGCGCTGAAAGCCCCACAAACCACACATTCACCATTGCGCCGACAATCACATCCGAAATGGTCAAAAAATACACAACAGCTATGAAAAAAAGATACCAATGAGGCGTGTATTCTAGATATAAATTATGTTTGATGCTATCCAGGGAAAAATCCCCCTCCCGAAAATCCTGGGAAATCATGCGGGCAGCCGTATGATACAAAAGCTGATCTCCCTGCCCTCCTCCTAAAGGATAAAATTGCGTAGCGTAGATAAAAACTGCGGAAGCCAAGTACACCGCAGACACAATGAAAAAAAGCGCATACACCTCCTTCTCCCTGATTCTCATTTTGGAGAGGGAAAATACGGTGACGAGCGCAAGAAAAGCAAAAACGGCGAGAGCGATAAGAAATGTCATATATTTTCAGTCCACGAATCAATAATGCAGTTCGTTTCCACAATCTGTTTAATGCCCTGCTCCAAAGCAATCTTGGGGTCATACCGCAGAAGATCTCTCGCTTTATCAATACAAGGGATTCTTCTTTTGATTTCGCGCTCGGTTTGCCTGTCTGACTCAACCATTGAAACATATTCGGGCTCCAATGGCTTGCCTGACAGCGTGATGATTTTCTGCGCAAGATCCTTCATTGATATGGGTTCTGAATCGTTTCCGAGATTGAAATCCTGATTATCCCCTTTAGCATCGAGCAATGCCCGAGCTGCGCCCTCTGAAGCATCTTCCACGTAGCAAAACGACCGTATCTGCGAACCATCGCCGTAGACAATAGGCGCGTTTCCTTCCAACACTCTCTTGATAAAACGAGGCATTACAAATTCAGCAACTTGGCCTGGGCCGTATATATTAAAAAATCTCACAATCGCGTATTTCAACCCATATCGAGCAGAATACGCTTTTAGATATTCTTCTCCGGCAAGCTTCGTCACACCATACACGGAAATTGGATGTTTGGGAGAATCTTCACGCACCGGCTGGCCTTCAATTTCTCCATACACTTCAGAAGAAGAGGAAAACAGAATCTTTTCTACCTTTTCTTTTATGCAGGCTTCAAGCACGTTTACGGTCCCCAAAATATTGATGTTCAGGCATTCAATCCTTTTGACTTCCGTGCGCCGCACTCCAAGCAAAGCCGCAAAGTGAACAACATAGTTACACCCCTTCATAGCATTGCCAATTGAAGTTGCATCAAGAACGCTTCCGCGCACTTTTTCAACTTCGGGGCAATCTCCCTGCTTTTTGCAAAGCATTTCGCGGGAAGCAAAATCTACATCAAAAAGTCTTACCTCCAAACCCCGAGCCACCAAGTTCCTGGCAAGCGCGCTTCCGATAAATCCGCCTCCGCCTGTAATAAGGACTTTTTTAGCCATGCTTTTTGTCGCGGGTGGGTTTCTTTTTGTACTTCAGCACAAGATCAATGGCTTTGCTCTTGAAAAACTCGCTCAAAAGCTCGGCGTTGGGAATAATGCAATGGCCGCCAATAGGCCCTTCCGGAGCGTACAGCACCGGCCGCGCCACATGGCCCATCCCCAACTTTCCATATCCCTCGTTGTACGTTTTGTTGAAATCAACTACCGCGTCGTTAAAATCAACTCCCAACTTATCGCACAATTTCTTCATCTCTCCATGAAATGCGATGCACAGCCCATAATACGTAGTGTCCAAAAGTTTCCCTACTTCTGTTGCTAAGGAAGAAGTGAAAAGCTTCGTTTTCATCCCGACGCTTTCCAAATGCTCCTGCGCAAGACGCCCCAATGCTTGGTCGTCTGCGCCTATATATTTCACAAATGTTCTTACCCCTTCGTATAAATTTGGGTGCGTGCCTCTTACGGGACTATGGACCGCGATACTTCCCACCTTTTTTGTGGTTCCCGGAATCACAGTAGAATGCACGATCACAAGCACAGGCTGATACTCGCGGATTTCTTTTTGCACAATGTCCACAAAATTGTTGCTCCAAGGAATACACACATGAAGCACATCAATGCCAGAAAAGTCATCTTTTCTCGAAAGATCCTTTATCCTGGGGCTTGCAAAAAACTTTGCGATTGCCTGGCCTACCTCCCCATGGCCCAAAATTCCCACCTTCTTAGTGGAATCTAGCTTCTTTTTGCCTTTTGTGCCTGATTTTTGCATAAAAATAGCATATCAAAAATCAGAGAGCTCATCAAGCGCGCTTCTGCGCAAGGCGCATCAGAATTTCATGCACGCGTTTTGATGCATCTCCATCTTGGTATTGGTAGCACATATCTTTTATTTTCCTCCGGAAATCCTGATACGTATCTTCTCCTCGCGCAGTCTTGCGCAATGATTCCATAAGATCTGGGAGATTAAAGACTTTGGGGCCGGGAGTAACTTCGTCATACTTAAAATACAGTTCTCTATCGCGAGTCACGTATTTTTCGTAATCAAACGGAAAAAACACGATAGGCCTGTCAAGTAAAAGGAATTCAAAATAAATGCCGGAGTAATCAGTCACCAGGATATCTACAAAAGGAAGCAAGGGATCGGCATCTGAATCTGGATTTACGAACACAATGTTGCGGTATTGATTCTTATGTAAAAACGAGAACGCTTTTGCCTGCGCAAGAGGATGAAGCTTCAAAAAGAATGTAAGCTGCTCTTGAGAAAGGAAATTATCCAATGTCCGCAAGTCATCCGGCCTCTCAAAAAAAGAATCGCCGCCCGTATCTCTCCATGTGGGAGCGTACAGGATTGTTTGTACGCCAGTATTGCTCTTTTTTAATTCCTTAAGCCGCAAAAGAGCTTCCGTATCTGCTCCTATTTCAGCTCCGGGCAATGGCGCAAAGTACACGTCGTTTTTCGGAAATCCGGTGATAAACACGTTCTCTTTTTTGATGCCAAAAGCGCTGGCAAATATGCCTTGGAATACGCGTGAAGTTGCTACGGCATAGTCTGGCTTCCGGAATGCCCAGGGCAGCAAGACTTGCGCAATGAATCGCAATAAACCTCCAGAATTTCTGACCTTGGCGTCTGAAGATTCCCCTTTGGTAATGTCCCGCTCCACCTTTTTCAAAGGAATGCCGTGCCACATCATCACTTCTTTTGCGCCCCCGGAAAACCAGTAGTTGATGGTATCCAAAGATGCGTCAATAATATAAAATCCTGCGCGCAAACAAAACCAAATTCCAGGCAAAGAAAGCCAAAAGTGCGCAGGATACCCGAGCAACCTAAGCTCTTGCACGCGTTCCCTGCTTCTTGCGATCCAAATGGGCTGTATTCCTTTTTCTTTCTTATTCGCAAGATATAAAAAGAGATACTTGCTGCTCCATGTGAACTTTTTCGGAATGCCAAAAACCCATATATATCTGCTCCGAGGAAAAAGATGCGAGAGAGCATACACCAAAAAAAGAATGGGATGGACAGCTAAACGCATCAGATGCCGGCCAACTTTTTTTGAATTCTTTGTGGTCATACAATACGTTCAAGTATTGAACGCAACACATCTTCTGTCACAAGACGGGGATTGTTTTTCATGCGTTCAGGGTTAAACCCATTTTCTACAATTCGTTCTCGGTCTTCTTTTGTTTGAATGCCAAGATCTCCCAGTTTTGTTTCCAAATGGATTTCTTTCATCAAATCTTCGATCTTTTGTTTTGTGTCTTCTCCGTTTTTTGACCCAAGCATTTCCAAAAGTTCAGCCATAGTTTCCTTTACATACTCCAATCCCCTTTCATCAGAAACACTTTTTTCATCCGCCTCACTGTTAAACAACACCATAGAAGGAATAGTAAGCC
The DNA here is from genome assembly GCA_964632325.1 of uncultured Candidatus Saccharibacteria bacterium. Lineage (GTDB taxonomy): Bacteria > Patescibacteriota > Minisyncoccia > Minisyncoccales > UBA10102 > JACOVZ01. The sequence continues at coordinate 6,332 of CAZWDJ010000013.1, forward strand.
CTACAGCATGGCCATGCGGAACTCCAAAAAAAGAAGTGATGGGATACGAAATGGCGTGAGAAGCTGTTGTTTGCGAAATATCAATGGCCTTGCCTGCAAGATGCGCTCCCTTGCTCATGGCAGTTCTTGCTTCAGGATTTGGATTGTTCACT
>CAZWDJ010000013.1:6493-11379 GCA_964632325.1 uncultured Candidatus Saccharibacteria bacterium
AAAAGAGATAGCTTCTCTGGCATATCCTTTTGATTCTTCTGTAGATTTGTTGCTCCAAAAAGATTCAATGGCTTGCGACAAAGCATCCATGCCGGTTGAAGCTGTAATGCGAGGAGGCAAAGAAAAGGTAAGCTGGGGATCAACAATGCTGTATGTTGGTTTTACAAAAGCATGGGCAAGGGAATGCTTTGTTTTATCTAGATATATGACAGCAAAATGCGTAGCTTCAGCTCCAGTTCCTGCGGTTGTGGGAATGGCAACAAGAGGTTTTCCCTGATTTGTTATTTCTTTTCTTTTCAGCACATAGTCTAAAGGATTGCCTTTTTGGTTTGCCAGCACATTCACGGATTTTGCCATGTCCAGGGCGCTTCCTCCCCCCACTGCGACTACTACGTCAGGAAAAAAAGAATTGTATTCTTCTATTCCCTTTTCAATATCTTGGATCTTTGGGTTTTCCCCAAAATCGGAAAACACAAAGGATTGAGCGCGCGAAAGCATGGGAGAAAGAAGGTTTTCAGCCCCGCTTTTTCCATATGCGCCCTTGTCAGCAACCAAAAAGATTTTTCTTGGCTTTTCGTGCTCAAGAATTTCGGCAAAACGAGAAATGCTCCCAATGCCGATGAATTCCTTTTCCATGGCTATTTCCTGCTGCCAAGAAACTCCATAAATTCTTCTTTGCGTTCAGCAGGGCTTGTAGCTGAAGGCCTTGAAAGATTCTTCCTGGAGCCCGGAGCTATTTTTACAATAATGGCGGCTGGCCCTTCCATATGTGAAATATCAAGCGCGTTCAAATCTTCTCTTGTCTGCACAATATGCGCGTTCTTGTACCCTGATGCCAAAAATATGCTTTTCCATTCCATGGTTGAAGAAACCGTGGGCTGGCCCCCCGTGCTCTCATGAGTTTGATTGTCAAGCAATACATGGCAAAAGTTTTTTGGAGAATAATGGCCTATTGTGGGCAACGCTCCCATGTGCATGAGCACGGACCCATCCCCATCAAACACATACACCATTTCCTTTTTTTGAAGAGCGACCGCAAGCCCAATGGATGAAACGCATCCCATAGACCCTATGACCAAAAGATCCTTTGCGTGGCCCTCGCCTCTCATTTCCCTTAATTCATACAGCTCTCGCGATGTTTTGCCGGTAGTAGATATTACGGGGCTATTACCAATCTTTTCCAGCAATATGCCCAAGACCTCTTCTCTTTTTAATCCTGCGGGTTCGGCCAATTCATGCTCCTCTGCAAACATTCCGCGCTTGAATACCAGCGCAACCGGCATTTTTTCTCCTAGACTCTTTGCCTGCAAACGTTTAATTTGCTCTTCAAAAAGATCCAGCTGGCCTTGCGCCACTTCATACGGAACGCCCAAAAGATCAAGAAGTTTCAGCGTTATCTCTCCCATCTTTGCATGCTGCGGTTCATCTTTCTTGTCTGGATCCCCTCTCCAGGAGATGAACAAAAGCATGGGGACTCCGTATACTGTTTTGTCTGCCAAAGAAGTAAGAGGGTTTACAATATTGCCAAGCCCCGCATTCTGCAGATACACAAGAGGCAACTTTCCTGTTGCCAAATAGTGCCCTGTTGCAATACCTATTGCCTGCCCTTCGTTTGCCGCGCGCACGTGAAAAACACGGTCTCCCTGGCTGTTGAGGTAAAGAAAAAAATCTTTGAGGCCGCTGTCTGGCACTCCGGTAAAAAACTGAATGCCATGTTTTTCCAGCACCAAAAGAAGCTCTTTTGCGGTTAGCATTACGAAGAAGATTCGTAAGGAATTAAGCTCAATACGTCTTTAATGGGAAGGCAATGCTCATCGGCTTCCAAAGCTCGGCCGTGCTCCAAAATGCTCTCTGCGGCTTTTTTCATAGAGGGATACGCGGCGCGCAATAAATGATTCGCGTAAATCACCATGCGGATATCATTTTTCACCAGATCTTCTTCTTTCACCACGCTGTATGTGGAAGGAACCACGACCAGCGGAACCTTTACGCTGAATTTCTTGTATTCCTTGCAGAAAGCGAAAACCTCGTCTGGAGTTTTTGCTTTGCTGTGGATCATGATTCCATCGGCTCCTGCGTCAATATACGCGTGGGCGCGCCTCAAAGCATCTTCCAATCCCATTTCAAGGATCAAGCTTTCAATGCGCGCAATGATCATAAAATCTTCTGAAAACTGCGCCTGCTTCCCTGCCGTAATCTTTTCCGCAAAATTCTCCGGAGTGTCTTGAAGCTGCTGCACGCTTGCGCCAAACAAGGAATTCCGCTTGCTCCCTATCTTGTCTTCAATAATGAGGGCGGAAATTCCAAGTCGTTCTGCGGATTTTACCGTAAATATGAAATGCTCGGTGAGTCCGCCGGAATCAGCATCCACGACAATGGGCTTAGTTGTCACTTCCAAAATTTCGTTAATGGTCTGCAATCGCGAATGCATGTCTACCACCGCAATATCCGGCTTTCCCTTTGACGCGGAATCAGTCAAGCTGCTTTCCCACATGCCGTCGTATTCTACGGTTCTGCCTCCTTTTTTTACCTTTGTTTTTTCAACAATAAGCCCGCTCAACCCGTTATGCGCTTCAAGAATGCGCACAAGCTCTTTGGTTTCCAGGATTCTCCGCAAACGGGCCATTCTCACCATGGGAGAAATCCCGTTCTGCGCCATATACGCAATCATTTCAGTAGACGAAATGCCAGGAGTATAAGACGGCTCCACAAGCTTTCCTCCCCATTCTTTTAATGCGTCGACAACTCTCGCGCGCGTTTCACGCTGCACGCCTGTTCTCCAGTCGTCTCCGTGCACCACGAACTTTGGCTTCAGTTTCTTAAGATTTGGCACATAATCAAGGGTTGTCTGGGGAATCACTTTCTCCACTCCGGCAAAATTCTCAACCACCTTTTTGCGATGTTCGTACTTCAAAAGCGGCACCCGCTTGTAGCTTGCAATGGCTTCGTCTGTGAGCAATCCTACAATCACCTTTCCGTACTTTTTTGCCTCCTGAATGATATTGATATGGCCGTGGTGAATAATGTCAGCTGACATGCCGACATAAACCAATCCCGAATTTTTTGAGGATTTCTTCGCCATATTAGACATTACCGACTATATCATGACCCAGAAGCGAATTCCAGTCTTTCAAAATACGCTCCATGCCAAAATCCCCTGCGCGTTTCTTTCCTCCATGAATAAGGCGTTCCTTGAGCGATGAATCCGCGTGGAGCACACTCATGGCGCCAACAAGAGTTTCTTCCTCTTTCGTAAGTTCGCTTGGAAAAGGAAATCTGTCTGCAAAGGGCGGAACCAATATTCCGTAGTCTCCGATTTCCATATCATGCGCTTCTTTGTGCACATTGGCTGCAGGAGACACAATCTCTCTGGGTCCCGATGCGCAGTCGGCTGAAATCACGGGAACGCCGCACGCCATTGCTTCAAGCAATACCGTTGGAAGACCTTCAAAATGCGAAGAAAGCACGAACATTTCAGAACGCGACAGAAAACGGAACGGGTTGTCTTGCCACCCCAAAAAATGCGCGTCTTTTGCGATGTTCAAATCTTCGGCAAGTTTGCACAGCATATCTTTCAGCTCGCCCTCTCCAAGAATGACAAGCTTTGCGTCTGGAACTGTTTCTTTGAACTTCTTGAATGCTTTTATGAGATGCCACTGGCCTTTTTGCTTCATGAGTCTGCCTACGGTGATAACAACTGGATGCGAAAATATCTCATCAAACGCTTGACCCAAAGGCGCCTTGCACAATCCCTGAATCTTTTCAATATTAAGAGGATTGTAGATAACCTGGATTTTCTGTCTTTGAATTCCGTAGTTCTGTATGAGATCCTCTGCAGACGCAAGAGAAACTGGAATAATTTTCTGGGCTCTGTTGTAAAAAAACCGCGCGAACACTTTCAATACAAATCCCCAATAGTCCTTCCTTGCCTTTGAGTAAAACATATCAGTATGCAAAAATACGTTTCGATGCAACATGACATTCGTAATATGCGCGAATGCTCCAAAACTTACCATACAGTCGGGCTTTTCTTCTCTCAAGACTTTCCTCAATTTTAAAAAACGCACAACATAGCAGTAAATCTTCAAAAAGAAGCTTTTAGGGAAAGGCACGCCTAGCGTTATAAGTCTTCCTCTGTAGGGATATGACACTTTGTTCTCCGAAATAACAATTACTATGTCAAAATCTCTCAACTGAAAAGACAATTCCGAAATAAGCCGCTCTGCCCCTCCTTGCGAAAGCGTTGCAATAAAAAAGAGAAGTTTTTTCTTATGGAAAATCATGCAAGAACATCCCGTATCACCTGCACCCATTCTTTTTGAAGGCGTTCTGCCGTGAAATTCTTTACGAATTCATACCCCCTCTCCCCTTGCTTTTTTCTATCTTCCTCGTGAGAAAGAAGGTACTCTACTTTTTCTTTGAGCAATGCGGGATCATCGCACGCAATTTGGCCCGAACTCTCCAGAAGCTCTTTCATAGCGGCAATGCTTGTTCCGATAACCGGAGTTTTAAACAGCATGGTCTCGCACGCAGTCATGTCCCATCCCGTGCGAAATTGCGTTAAAAATACACCCAGCGAAGAAGCTTTCAAAAGGCGCAAAAAATTCCTGCGGTCTAGATTTAGATTTCGCGCCGGTATTTTTACAAGCTCCTCTCCTGAAGTCACCAAGTGCACAGACAAATCTTTCAGGGCTTCGTACGCAAGCACAACCCCTTTTTCTTTCTGGCAATTTCCAATGTACACGATAGGCTTACCTTCCAGCTGGAAACTTTTTTTGAATTCTCTGACCTCCTCATCGCTTACGGTATACTCCTGAACAGGAAAGCAGTTGTAAATCTTATATACCCTGGAAAATCCTTTGTCTTGAAAATGCTTTTGCCAATAG
>CAZWDJ010000013.1:11389-12233 GCA_964632325.1 uncultured Candidatus Saccharibacteria bacterium
AACGTAACTACCGCGTCGGCCTTTCTAACATTTCGATACATATATTTTTCAAGAAGACGGTACAACATTTTCTGCCAAAGAGCCCATACAGAAGGGTCAATATGATGAATCATTAAAATATTCTTCCTGCGAGTCCACAAGGGAACCAAGCAAGAAATCATATCTCCTCGCACCCAGACATCTTTAGGTTTTGCAAGACAAAGCGCCAGCAACCCAAAAACCCACACGAAGGGCTTTATCTGCCTTAATCTTCCTTTGACAGAGCTTAGTGAAAAATCCGCCAATTGAACGTCAAAAAACGGGGCCAGCCCTTCTCTGGCCCATTGCTCATAGCGAAATCCCCCCGAACGCTTCAGCGTAAGATTAATCCATCCTACTTTCTTTTTGTTTTCCATTGAGAAATGCAACAACTTTTTTTATTCCTTGTTCAAATGAAACCTTGGGTGTATAGTGCTTTTTCATTTTTGAAACATCCGCGTATCGCTGTTTTACTCCTTCGGGCTTATCTTGAAGGTTCGTGATGCTGGGCTTGTATCCCATATACCGGGCGGCAAGAACCGCAACGTCCCTGAACGAATGCGCCTTCCCGCTACCTAAATTCATTGTGTCGTATCCCTTGAGCTTCGGAAGATACGAAATGATCGCTTCAACCAAGTCATCAACATAGATGAAATCACGCGTCTGCTTTCCCGACCCCCAAATAACAATGGGGTCTTCGCCTTGTACCGCCCGATTGCAAATCGCAGGAGTCGGATAGCTCAAATCCTGATCACGCCATATCCAGAAAAAGGCCGGGGGCAAAAAATATCAAGATCGTAATGTTTCGCAAATGTTGACGCAAGAA
>CAZWDJ010000014.1:0-5841 GCA_964632325.1 uncultured Candidatus Saccharibacteria bacterium
CAATGCATCTTCGAGAGCTTCTTCCAGTGCAAAAGCAGCTTGCGTGGCGCTTTTCCCAATGGCTGCTGCGTATATTTTGCCTTGAATATCGTATGCATGGTTGGCAACGACGAGCCTGTTTCCTTCCATGCGCACGCCTTTTTTGATTGCTTGGTACGTGTCAATCGCTTGTAGGCCTGCTTCCAGTATTTCTAAGGCAGCTTTCCGTAAGGGGGTTTGGGCTAGCTTTTCTGCATTCTGGATTTTCATGTTCCCTATATTGTATCACAAAGCCAAAAGCGATTGTGGGCGCGCCAGGATTCGAACCTGGAACCACCAAGGTATAAGCTTGGCGCTCTAACCGTTGAGCTACGCGCCCTTAAAGAGGTGCCGGTGCGATTTTTAACACTCACCACGGAGGGTTCGTTAAATCGCCCGCGCAAGCCGAGCAGTCGGCTTGCGCCCAATGAGCTTCTCAAACTCCTCACGCTCTATTGTCTCCTTTTCTATCAGAACTTTGGCTATCTTATCAAGAGTGGCTCGTTTGAGCTTGACAATCCTGTCTGCCTTGAGCTTTGCTTCTTTAAGGATACGCGATACTTCCCTGTCTATCTCTGTTGCGATAGTTTCTGAATACGAAGCGCTTTCCGTGAGTTCTCCGGGAAGAAATGACAAGCCCTGCTTTTCTCCAAAGGTAATGGGACCCAGCTTTGGGGACATGCCGTATTCTTTTACCAAACTTCTTGCAACGCTTGAAGCAGCTTGAAGGTCGTTGCTTGCTCCGGTGGTGACGTCTTTGAATACCAGGGCTTCTGCGCAGTATCCTCCCATCATCACGGCAAGTTCGTCAAGGAATTCAGCCCTGCTCTTGAGATGTTTGTCTTCTGTGGGGAGTTTTAACGTATATCCTCCTGCGCGTCCGCGGGAAATAATAGAAATCTTGCGCACGGGATCTGAATGGGGCAAAGACGCGGCAACCAATGCGTGGCCTCCTTCGTGGTATGCAGTCACCACTTTTTCCTGCTTGGACAGCACATGGCTCTTTCGTTCAGGCCCTAAGAGCACTTTGTCAATGGATTCCAAAAGCTCAAGCTGGCCGATAATGGTTTTGTTTTTTCGCGCCGCCAGAATCGCGGCCTCGTTGGTAAGGTTTGCCAAATCAGCTCCTGCAAACCCGGGAGTGCGTTCTGCGATTTCTCGCATGTTTACTTCAGGAGCCAGGGGCTTGTCTTGTGCGTGGATTTTCAAGATTTCCGTGCGGTCGTTCACATCAGGAAGGTCAAGTATGATTCTTCTGTCAAATCTGCCAGGCCGTAAGAGCGCAGGATCCAAAACGTCCGGGCGATTTGTAGCCCCCATCACTATGCATGCAGAATCTCGGTCAAATCCGTCCATTTCTACGAGAATCTGGTTGAGCGTCTGTTCTCGTTCTTCATGGCCTCCGGTAAATCCTGATCCGCGCGCTCTGCCAATTGCGTCCAGCTCGTCAATAAAGATAATGCTTCTGGTTGCTTTTTTTGCGGCTCCAAACAAATCTCGCACCCTGGCGCTTCCTACTCCCACGAACAATTCAATGAATTCAGATCCCGAAGCTGAAAGAAACGGAACTCCAGCTTCAGAAGCCACAGCCCTTGCGAGAAGCGTCTTTCCTGTGCCAGGAGCTCCAACCAAGAGTACGCCTCGGGGAATCTTTGCGCCCATTTGCAAATATTTCTTTGGGTATTTCAAGAAATCAACAACTTCCTGAAGTTCTTCCTTGGCTTCTTTTAATCCCGCAACGTCTTTGAAGCTTACCCGTTCCTTGGTTGATCCGTCAGCTGCGAATAATCTGGCTTTGGATCTGGTAAAGTCAAACGCTTGGCCAATGCCTGCCCGTGCTTGCCTAAACATCATGAAAAACAAGAATACGAAGAATACCAAAGGAAGGATGACGAGCGTAATGGGAGAAAGGAATGACCAGATGTCTGTCCGCTCTTTTTGCACAATGGTGGTTTCCGCGAGCCGTTGGGGATTCACTCCCAAGTTTATCAGCGTTTCAGAAAGTGCAGTTTCAGTTTCTTTCATTGCCTCTATGGTATTGCCGTCGTCATACGAAACTTCAAGTATATTTCCCGTAACAGCGATTTCCTTTATTTTTCCTTCGTTGATATCGCGCACCAGCTGGCTCAATGCCAGCGTCTCTTTCTGTTGATACGGATGAGCAAACAACGAAGCCAGCGCAGACACGGCCAGGAGTATAATGAATCCCAGGAGAATGTGTTTTGAGAGATTTTTCATGTATGTGCCATCATTGTATCAGAGATGAAAGAAATTTCAATGAAAACAAATAGCCCGCACAGTTTTCTTACCTGGTTGGTAAGTTCTGTACGGGCTTTTACATTACTGCTCGATTTTTAGTGCTGCGCTCACCTCCTGTAAGAGCTCTGCTACTCCGTTCGAATCGCCGTGGCCGTTTCTGCGGGGATTCTCCGCATAGATCCGGATCACCATGACTTTGTGGATCAGGCGCGTGTCGCGGTTCGCTTCCTTGGGGGCCGAGATCCAGGGGATCCCGTTTTGATTAGTGATTTCTAGCGGTACGATCTTGGGTCCGGTTATGGAAAGACCGTGCTCCAGAGCGTGTATCGCGACGAAAAGATTATCGTTGCGTCCGACCAGCATGGTTACCGGTCCTTTTTGGTCGTTCCATTCAAAAACGGGAATTTCAAAAAGAACAGCTGCCCTTTCCCCAAGAAGAATGCGACTGACAGCTTTCTCTCGGGGATCAGAGGAAAGGGTTGTGAGCGCGCTTGCCAGTGCTTTCAGATTGCGTACTGGCTTTTCGCGCTGTTCCTCCCATTGGAAGGTCCTTTGCAATTCCTCGGGATACCAGGAAGCGGGCCACCTCCCCTTAACGGGTATAAACTGATGGTCTGTGACGATGCTTCGCCACAAACCCTGCCCAAAAGTGCTGTCTATGATGCCTATCACGAGGCATCCCGACCTGTCTTCTCGGTCTGGCGTCACTTCCTCGATGTTTAGCAAGACAAGCTTCCTGTCACCAACAGCAGCAAGGACTTTTCCTGGCTGCCTATCCGTGACAGCGCCGGACAGCGTAAGGCCAGGAGTGGCCTGGACGCGCAGTTTCCGCGCCGCTTCCTCGTACTGTTCCCGCTTTTCCTTTCGGGAAGCGTTCATCTCGTCTATGATTTCTCCCACGAAAGGACTCGCCATCAAAGCGGCGAGGGCCACGGGCTGGAAAAATACTTTCGTGCTTCCCTCGTAGAAGGGGCCGATTCCGGAATTTTGGTTCTTTCGGAACCCCTTTCCCAGAGAGGTTTCGAATGTGTTCAGGAGCTCAAGAATTTCTCGAAACCCCTTAGCGTTCTGCACTTTCCGTACCAGCTCGATCGCGGTGCGAAGCGTAAGGTCGAGCCACGGTTTGTCCTGGCGCTGTTGCAAGAACGACATGACGCCTGCTCCTTCATCTAGTCCCCGTTCTTTTAGGGCTTGAATCTGGAGCCCGATCGGGCGTTGCTCGAAGTTCATTCGAGCATCTGGTCCTTCCAGCCGTTCTATCGATTCAGCAATCTCGAAAGCGTTTTTCATGGCTTGGCGCTGTGCTTCTGGATTGCTCCGGAAGTCTGTTTGGTTATCCAGATTTATCGTGATCGCCTGGATATCAATAGGCATTGCTTACTCCTTTAGTCTGAATTGAAGACGGTTCACTACTGGAACCATCTCTTGTTGGATGCCAATTTCCCCGAGCGCCACAAGCGCTTCAAGGATTTCCTCTGCTTTTTCGCCCAGCAGTTCAAGCGTACCGGCTTTTGTCCCTCCTTCTTTGATTTTGTTGTTCGCCGCTTTCAGTTGTTCAACCATGCTCCTTTCTTCCGGAGTTCCGGATTCGTTTGAGACCTTATCCAGAGCCAAGAGGTAGGGGTTTGAGCTTTGTGTTGTTGGCTGGTTGTTTTCCAGTATTTCAACAAGACCAGTCAGAAACAAATCTCCGCTCGTTTGAGTTCTTTGGAAGCTGAATACCCATACCCTCTTTTTTTGTCTTTTTAAGGCATTGGCAGCAATGATGAAATCACCATCGCCTGTCACCAGGATAATTTGTTCGGCAACAGCGCCAAAGCGCATTACCCAATCCAGTACCACGAGATCTACGGTGTCTTTTCGGTTTTTCCCAAATCCCAAGGTGGGAGCAAGCTCAAGGGAAATACCCGACGCTTTTTGGATAGAATTGAGATTCTTCCATATGGCGACGTCATCGTACACCGGCACAAAAGCCCGTGCGTCAATGACTGTTCCCAAAGAAGATGCTCTTTCTAATGCTTGGGCAAGGAGATCTTGGATATGCTGTCCCAGCGTTTCTGCTTGCTTGAGAATATTCTGAAAATCAAAGACAATAAGAGTTTTTGGCGAGCTTTTGCTGCCAGGCATATTTCCTCCAGAGATCCGCGTTTTATGATAGGTTCTGACGAAACATTACCATATGAAATGGCATTTGTCAAATTTTATGGGAATCCGGCTGTTGATTTTGGAGTAACGCGGCTCGTAAGCGCGCAATTAAGCCTGCAGCGTCAGGAGTTATTTTTGAAGAAGACATGGCAATGGAGCGAGGAAATACGAGCTTAAAAAGACTGGGAGCGTCTTGAATAACAGGTTTTTGATGCCGGGGGACAGAGTCAATCAAAAGAAATTCGTTAGTGCCTCGCGCTTCCCAGGGGAATAGCGCCTGTTTTATATAGGTCATGGATTTTTTCTCTTGCGAAAAGCTGTACACCCCGGGGCTTAACAAAAGCTTCATTTCCTGTATCCCTTTGGGCCGTAAAAATACATGAGAAAGAGGCATGCGCTCCTTGAGTCCCGCGTTTATTGCTTGGAAGTCAAAAGATTCTTGCATTTGGAGATGTTCCATGAGGTGGAATACATCCATGGGCGGGACTTTATTAAGCTGCGCGATCATTAAAGAATATATGTGGAGGTCTTCAGGAAACTGGGGCGTGCATTCTTGCGGAACAATATTTTCCGTGTTTTGGTCGTATACAAAGTTGATGCTGAAAATGCCGCGATATCCTTTTTTCTCCAAATATGCCCCCACATTTTCCGTAATGGTTTGCGCAGAGTCTTCTATGCTCTCATTCCAAGATGAAAACTGAAAATCATGCCCAAGAAAGATTTCGCTGGGGCGTTCATCTCCTAAAATTTCCGGAATGTCCAAAAACCTTAAATGAAGCGAAGAGGTAAGCACTCCAAGGTGCGTTGCGCAGCCAACCATAGAAAGAGAAAGCCCTTGCGGAATTGGCGAGACGAACACTTCCTGGAATTGTTCGCCGTATGACAGCTGGGGAAGGGTTTCTTCCCATTGTTCTTGGGTGGAAACAAGAAAAGGATTCTGCTCCATTCCTATGCTGGAATATATTCTTTGAAGCTGAAAGGGTTGTTGTATCTGATCAAAAAGAGATTGAAAAGTTTGGGTTGCAAAATCTTCATTTGAGAACCGCAGTGTTTTTGCATGGGACAGGTTGAGTTTTGCCAATAGTTCTTGAAAATTTGTTTTCAGCGCCACTTCTTCAAAGCTCGCAGGATCATTGCCTATCCACTCAATGTGCTGTTCTTCGAGTTTTTTTACGATTTCGGGAGTTGTACGATGCAATAGGAGGTCAACAGGTTCTCTGCGTGCTTGCACGAATGCCTGGAACCCGTAATTTCCGAGCAAATAACTTGCCGCGTGCACTTTTGCGCCGGCTTTGGGGAATTTTTCTTCTAGGCAGAACACTTTGACAAAAGAGCGCATGATATCAAGATCTGCCGTGTCTTTTGCAGAGTAGATAAGATAGTTTTTCAAGAATAAAGCAGGAACTATTCTTGGGTAGG
>CAZWDJ010000014.1:5851-12174 GCA_964632325.1 uncultured Candidatus Saccharibacteria bacterium
AACTATCAATTTTTGCTCCAATTTTTGCAGCGCGTTTTCTATATTTGGGAATACTTTTTGCCACGAGGGAATATAATGGGGATTCATGGGATAAGTATAGAATAAACCAGGAGTAAAAAGAAGATTGAAAATGAAGAGGGGTCCAGAGAATGAATCTCTGAACCCCTTTTGCTCAAGCCGGTACGCAGATTGATACCGACTTGAGGTTTTCCGTGTCGGCCTCGTTCACCTTGAAGTAAACTGGGCTCATTGGCTCCAGAATCTTCATGGGTCCCGGCATCTTGATGGATCGGAAATGCACGAAGTAGTTCGTCCCGCTCTCGCTCCGGACCCTTCCGGTCCCGGAAACGAGATTGAAAAACTGCACTACGCCCGATTGCCAGTCTTCATTAGGATCCGGAAATTCCGGATCCCAAGGAGGGGCGAGTTGGTGCGCGGCGTTGCCATGGGGCAACGCTTCGACGATCGGCTCCAACGCTTCTTCCATGCCGTGCCAGATTGTTTCGTATCTGGCGCCGGGGTAGGCGTGAACCGCCTCCGACGGTATGAAGTCGATGTCACCACCGTTCCTGCTCGCCCATCCCTTCCATATCTGGTGGGCGGTCAGGAAAAACCTTCCCTGCCGCGTCACCAGCCCAATCTCGATTTGAGTGAGGTGGCTGGTCGAGGGATCAACGATAATGATTTCGGCATTGTCATTGCCCTGCATTCTCGTGCGGGGCTGGCCGCCGTTTTGCTGCCAGTCCACGTTCACTGGCAAGGTGAACTCGCCGGTTTCGTCTATGGGTACGACGACCGGCAAATTCCCTGGCTTGGGCTCTACACTATAAAAGACCATGAAGCCGGGAGGGAGGGCATGTATCCGAACCGTAACGCGAACGGGCGTGGCGCGGACATTGCTTTCCCGTCGCACCGAGATTTCTTGCCAAGCGCAGAATCCATCCACAATGGTAGGGTCTCCGACTTCCGGCACATCAGCCGTCAAAATAACGTTCTGGAAAATCATTCCGAACTCCTTCCTTTGAGCTTTTTTTGTGTGCTTCTCGTGAAATCTCTTATATCATATACTTTGATAATTGTCAATGTTTTTGAAAAGTGTAGTATACTGATTCTATGAGGATATTTATAGTGTTGATGGCATGTTTTTTCCCGGGCATTGCTTTTGCTTCCAATGGAATCGTGATTAACGAAATCGCGTGGATGGGATCTGAAGTTCCAGGAGTGGATCCAGGACAGTGGTGGAGATATGAATGGGTGGAATTGTACAATGCTTCAAGCGAGAGCGTTTCGCTTGCGGGCTGGAAGCTGGAATTATTGCGAGAAGACCTTGAATTCAGGATTCCTTTGCGAGGAAGCATTGATCCCCAATCGTATTTCCTCATAGCTTCTTCCAGTAAGATTCCCAACGCAGATCTGAACTACCAGAATCTTGGGGGAAAGTTTTCAAACTCGGGCCAAGAAGTACTGCTCAAAGATTCTTTGGGAAAAGCTGCAGATTCTGTTGACGCAAAAGCAAAGTGGCCCGCAGGAGATAACGAAAGAAAGTACACCATGGAGCGTACGCAAGACGGCACCTGGCAGACAAGCGTTATTGCGGGAGGAACTCCAAAACAGGAAAACAGCAAGCCCTTTTCTTTGGCAAAAACTGAAAAAGGCGAAAGGCCTTTTCAGAAAACTTCCTCTTCAGTATTGCCTTTGTTTATTGCTTCTCTGGCTGCGTTTCTTTCTGCTGGAGCTTCTCTGGCTCTGAAGAAGCGCTTTGAGCATCGGCCAAGGGCCTAATCAATCTCAAGCTCATGCGGTGTTCTTGAGGGCTTACATCTGCAACCTGGAAGTTATAGGATTCTCCAACAGAAAGCTCTTCTTCCATTTTTTGTTTTGTTCCAAATTCAGAAATGTGGCACAAGCCCTGGATTTTGGGCTCTACTTCCACGAACGCTCCAAAAGGATTCAGCTTGGTCACCCTGCCCTTGATCTGGTCTCCTTTTTTGTATTTCTTGGCAGCTTCTTTCCACGGGTCCTCTTTCAACGCTTTCAAGGAAAGTGAAACTCTGCCGTTGGAAAGGTCAATAATCTTTGCTTTTACGCTCTGCCCGATTTTCAAAAACAAAGACGGGTCTTCAATGATCTGCCAGTCTATTTCAGAGATATGGATAAGCCCTTCCACCTGCTGTTCCGGGGGAGCTCCTGCGGGGAATCTCATAAACGCCCCGAATTCAACAATGCCGGTAATCGTGCCTTCCGCAACATCATCCACCTTAAAGGAGCTCAAGATCTCCCTGATTTTGCTGCGCTCTTTTTGCTTTTCAGACAGAATGATTTTTCCCTCCTTGGGGTCCAAGTCAAGGATTTCAACTTCAAGTTCCTGGCCCATGAATTTTTGGAGTTCCCGCAAGATTTTGGCAGGATCTCCGCCTTCAACTTTGGGATAGTGCTCTTGGGAAAGCTGGGATACTGGCAAGAATGCTTGAATTCCTTGCAGCTGCGCCAGAAGCCCTCCTTTGTTTGCTCCCAAGACTTTGACCTGAATCAGCTGCTGGGTGTTTTTGATTTCATGGAGCTTGTCCCAGGTCAGTTCCCTGCCTGCTTCTCTAATGGAAAGCTCAATATATCCTTGGTCGTTTTCCAGGTCCACGATCTTGACTGCCAGAGTGTCTCCGATTTTTGCCTGCCGCAAAATGTCCTTTTCGTCCAGGAATTCTTTGCCGTAAATGATGCCGGTGCCATAGGGCGAAAGGTCAAGATAAATGGCAGACCTGCCAAGGCCGATGACCTTGCCTTGTACGATTTCGCCTGCGCGCAAGGGCTTGAGAGACTCCAGTTTATTTCCTTGTTGGAGTTGCGCTGTTTGTTCCATGAGGAGTACTGTATCCCATATTGAATTTTTTTTCAAGAGGGGGTAGTATGGCCCTATGCAAATCTCGTGGAAAGGACAGGCATGTTTTCAGATTTTGGCTGCTCCAAGCAAGCAAGAGCAGGTCAAAATTGTGATCGATCCCTATGAGGAAGCTATTGGCTTGAAGCCCCCAGCGCTGGAAGCAGACATTTTGCTCATTACTCATGATCATCTGGATCATAACAACAAGAAGGCCATAAAAGGCGAATCTTTTGTCATAGAAAATCCCGGAGAGTATGAGATAAAAGGCGTGTTTGTCCAGGGCATTGCTTCGTTCCACGACGAATCCCAGGGAAAAGAACGGGGGGTTAATACCATATATGTGCTGGAAGTTGAGGGAATTAAGATATGCCATTTGGGCGACTTTGGCCAAAAAGAACTGAATCCAGACCAGCTTGACGCAATAGGAGATGTTGACGTATTGCTGATTCCTGTTGGCGGAGTATACACGATTGCGGCAAAAGAGGCGGCTTCCGTGGTGCACCAAATTGAGCCAAAAATCGCAATCCCCATGCATTACGCCCTTCCCAAGCTCCGGGCAAAGATTGAAGGGGTGGAAGAGTTTTTGAAAGTGATGGGCGCAAAAGAAGTGGTTCCAGAAGAGAAGCTGACTTTGAAAGCAAGGGATTTGACCGGAGAAGAAACGCGAGTGGTCGTGCTGCAGCCGTGAACATCCAGGATATTCCAGAGCCAAGGCGGAAAGCGATCTTGTTTTTCCTGGTAGCTGTTCTGGGAATAGCAGGAGGGTATGTATTCGTGCAAAGATCGTTTGCCGCGCTTCGGCAGCTTGAGCAAAAAAGCATAGGAGAAAGTCTTGGCATACCCGAACTGCAAGAGCAGTTAAAAGAAGCAGAGATAATGCGCATGCCAGAGTTTCCAAGCATGGAAGACACCCAACAGTAGCATATGGCACAAGAGAAACCGCAAAATGAAAAAGCTCCCATAGGAGCTGTAAAGCCAAGAGAAATCGTAGAGGAATTGCGCACCTCGTATTTGGATTACGCCATGTCTGTGATTGTTGCTCGTGCGCTTCCCGACGTTCGAGACGGCTTGAAGCCCGTGCACAGGAGAATTTTGTACGCCATGCATGAAGACGGCCTTACGCATACCGCGAAATTCAGAAAGTCTGCCACAGTCGTGGGATCCACTCTTGGGCGCTATCATCCTCATGGCGATGTAGCGGTGTACGATTCTCTTGTGCGCATGGCCCAGGATTTTGCCATGAGGTATCCTTTAATTGACGGCCAAGGGAATTTCGGTTCGATCGATGGGGACCCCGCTGCGGCAATGAGATACAGCGAGTCGCGAATGTCTGAAATCGGAGAGGAAATGCTTTCAGACATTGAAAAAGACACAGTCAACTTTGCAGACAACTATGACGGCACGAGGAAAGAGCCCATGGTTCTTCCTTCGCCCGCGCCCCAGCTTTTGCTGAACGGCACGCTTGGAATTGCGGTGGGAATGGCAACCAATATTCCTCCCCATAATCTTTCTGAACTCGTAGATGCTTTGATGTTTTTGCTTGCTCATCCCAAAGCAACCACTGAAGATTTGTTTGAATTCGTAAAAGGGCCTGATTTTCCCACCGGCGGCATTATCTACAACAAAAAAGAGATCATCCAGGGATATTCCCAGGGTAAAGGCCCTATCGTGGTTCGCGGCAAGGCAGAAGTGGTAGACACTGAAAAGCAAACGCAGATTATTATCTCTGAAATTCCTTTCCAGGTGACGAAATCCACTTTGGTTGAGCAGTTTGCCAATCTGGTGCAGGAAAAGAAGATAGAAGGCATCAGGGATATCAGGGATGAATCCGACAAAGACGGGCTCCGCATTGTGTTTGATTTGCAACGGGACGCCCAGCCCCAAAAGATTTTGAATAGACTATACAAGTTTTCAGACCTACAAAAAACATTCCATTTGAATCTTCTTGCGCTAGTAGACGGGATCCAGCCCAAGGTTTTGTCTTTGGCAGAAATTCTTTCCTATTTTATTGAGCATCGCAGGGATGTTGTTACGAGAAGGATAAAATGGGAGCTGATGAAGGCAAAAGAGCGCGAGCATATCTTGGAAGGATTGTGGAAAGCTTTGGCCAATATTGACGAGGTGATCAAGCTCATCAGAAAGTCTGAAGATCGGGAGGACGCAAAGAAGAATTTGATGTCCAGATTCAAGCTTACCGAGATTCAGGCAAACGCCATTTTGGAAATGAAGTTATCGCAGCTGGCAAAGCTTGAACGGGCAAAGATTGAAGAGGAGTTAAAGCAGATCAGGGCGAAGATTAAAGAATTGTCTGAAGTTTTGGCTTCCCCAAAAAGAATAGACCAGGTTGTTGAAAAAGAGCTTCTTTCATTAAAGCAAAAGCATGGCGACGAGCGAAGAACCAAAGTCCAGGTGCATGGCATTGGAGAAATAGCAGAAGAAGATTTGATTCCCCAGGAAGAAACCATGGTGACTTTGACGCAAGGCGGGTACATTAAAAGAATCAACCCTGAAACGTATAAGCTGCAAAAGCGGGGAGGCAAGGGAATCATGGGCATGAAAACGGTTGCAGAAGACATTGTGGAGCATTTCTTGTATGCCCAGACCCATGACTTAATGATGGTATTCACGGATTCAGGCAAGCTGTTCCAAACTCCGGTGTACGAGATTCCAGAAGGCACCAGGGTTGCAAAGGGACGGGGCCTTTTGAATTTCCTTGACCTTACTCCCCAGGACAAGGTGCTCACACTCTTTTCTATGGGCAAGCAGGATGCTGAAAAAGGCATGAAAAATCTTGTATTGCTTACCAAAGACGGAATCATCAAGAAAACCGTTTTGGAAGATTTCAAGAACGTGCGCAGATCAGGATTGATAGCCATTACGTTGAAAAAAGGAGATTTGCTGCGAGGAGTGCAAAAAACCACAGGCCAAGACGAGCTTATTATCGTCACGAAGCAAGGCCAGTCCATACGCTTCAAAGAACAGGATATCCGCACTATGGGAAGGCAGGCGGCAGGCATTCATGGCATCCGCTTGCGAAAAGGAGACGAGGTGGTTGCCATGGACGTGATTCCCGCAAAGAAAGAAACAGAAACGCAGTTCTTTTTCGTGCTCATGGAAAATGGCTATGGAAAGAGAACTGATGTTAAAGAATACCGCTTGCAAAGCAGAGGCGGAAGCGGAATCAAGACTGCGAACGCAACGCCAAAAACAGGCAAGATTGTATACGCAAAAGTGCTTGGCGGCAAAGAAGAAGATCTTATCGTCATTTCCAGGCATGGCCAGGTCATACGCACGCCTATTGATTCCATACCCAAGCTAAGCCGCTCTACGCAAGGCGTCAGGATTATGCGCTTAGACGAGGGAGATAAAGTGGTTTCTGCCGCGTGCATGTAGCCCTGTTGTAGATTTTGGACCGTCCCGCTTTGCGGGACAGAAGGCGCAAGGC
>CAZWDJ010000015.1:0-11820 GCA_964632325.1 uncultured Candidatus Saccharibacteria bacterium
TCGCGGTGATTGTAATGATATCGTCTATCGTGCTGGTTGCGCTGGGACCTGTGCGCGCAAGATCTCGAGATACAAAAAGAATTGCAGAAGTAAGACAGCTTTCGTTGATATTTGAGCAAGAAGCAACAGATCTTTCAACAAGAGCTTTGGCAACCCCATGCAATGCAGCATATATAGATATATCTACTTGCGTAACTACTGGGTTTACCGTTACTTCAGGTGTAAACTTTACGGCATTTAAGGATCCTTCCACAACTGGAACTAGTTGCAAGGGTACAGCGAGTGGAACGCAAAGTACGAGTACTTGTCAGTATTCTGTTTCTAGGGAAAATGGAGCAGGCGGAGCTACGGTGGGAGATTATCAGATTTGTTTTTATCTTGAACAAGCTGCTTCAGGAACAGGGTTGGTAGCAGGATTGAATAGTATTTATTCAAGCCCGACCGCAGGAGGAGGAAATTTCAGATCAAGTTGCAAATAGTTAATAAGCGATACCAAGAAAAATAATTGGTTCAAAAGGTCGAGTGAAAAAAGTATCAAGAAATTACATGAACAAAAAACAAACAAAAAAAATCGGGCTTGTCCCGAGCAAGGGCGAGGGATTTACGCTCATTGAACTTCTCGTCGTGATTGCCATCATCGGCATTCTTTCGGGGATCGTATTGGTGTCATTGGGAGGAGCAAGAGCAAACGCACGGGACGCAGTGCGCCAGGCAGAAATCAGGAGCGTTGGCACAGCATCAGAGCTTTACTACAACGATAACACTGCATACAAAACTGCCGTAACGGGAGCGATTCCTGCCATGGATCCGTATCTTACAGCTCCGCCAGTAGGTCCTTTGCCAGCAGCAAATCAATATGTGTGGTTAGACAATATGGCTGACGACCAAGATTTTTGCGTATACGCACTACTGGAAAAGCAAGATGGCGGTGTTAATATGTATATTTATTCAGGACCGAATGGGACAAAACAGGTTACTCAGGCAGCAGCCCCGACATTAGCAGCGTGTGAGTAAGAGATAACACAAAAAGAAAAAGCTCCCAGAAAGGGGCTTTTTCTTATGCGCGCAGAAATGATATACTATTGTAATGATAGGAGCTTTTGTATTTCTTTTGGGGTTATGCGTGGGAAGTTTTCTGAATGCTTTTGTATACCGTTTAGCAAAAGAAGAAAGCGCGTTTAAGGGCAGATCATACTGCCCAAAGTGCAAGCATCAGCTTTCTTCTCTTGATCTGGTTCCTGTTTTGAGTTTTTTGTTTCTTTTGGGAAAATGCAGATACTGCAAAAAACCGATTTCTTTGCAGTATCCTATTGTGGAGTTTTCCACGGGAGTTCTTTTTACAGCGCTTTTCCTGCTGCTTTCTCCCCAAAACATGCTTGAGTATATTTCTTTTGCCTTTTCTCTTTTTATCGCTTCAGGCCTTATTGCGATATTCGCATACGATCTCAAGCACTTTCTCATCCCCGATGTCGTCCTTTTCCCTATTATGGGAGCGGCAGGTTTTCTGCTGGTTCAAAAAAGCATAGAACAAGGAACGATTGACCCTTTGCGTTTGGGTTTGTTTTCAGCGTTGGGAGCGGCAGGATTTTTCTTGGCTTTGTTTTTGGTTTCAAAAGGAGCATGGATGGGTTTTGGAGACGTGAAGTTCGCGTTTTTCATGGGACTATTCTTGTCTTGGCCCTCTATTCTCCCCGCGTTGTTCGTTGCGTTTTTCCTAGGAGCAGTGATTGGCATAGCGTTGATTCTTTTGAAAAAAAAGCAGTGGAAGTCGCAAGTTCCATTTGGACCGTTCTTGATTTTCGGAACTTTTAGCGCGATATTCTTTGGAAAACAGCTTGTGGATTACTATTCTGGCTTGTTGGTGGTATACTAAAGCAATAGCCGAGAACGCATGCAATCATCCAAATTCAAAACCATTTTGGTATTTCTCGCAGCAGCCCTGATTCTTGGAGGAGGCACGTTTTTGTACTGGCTGGGAACTGCGCCTGAACCAAAGCCGGAAGTTGTGAATACCGCCCCAGAAGAGCCCGAAATCTTTACGGTTGTTGGCAGAGTTGCTTCAGTAGACAAAGAGAATAACGTTTTTGTTGTCGCTGTTTTACAGGAGCAGGGAGAATACGCCATTCGGCCTGGGGCGCGCACCGAGATTACCCGCATGATATTTCCGTTTGACATCAAGAATCCGCCCAAGGAAGCAACATTTGTTCCCGAGCGCAAGACCATTGCAATAAGCGATTTGGAAACAGGAGTGCAGGTATTTATCCGCTCGTCGCACGCAATCAAGGCAGGACAGGATATTGTTAATCCGCTGGAAGTCCAGTGGCTTCCGTAGGCATATCTATGGCAAAGGCATTTGATTTCAAAAAAGCAACTCTTCTGTTGGCAGGAGTTTTTGTGTTGTTTGCTGGAGCTTTTGTATTTTCTCAAAACGCAGAAGCGCTTGTGTGCAGCCAGTATAGTTTTGATGCCCTTGGATCTTGTACGGTAGATTCAGATTGTGGCGGGGTCAACGATAAATGCGTAAGCGGCGAATGCTACGAGTATACAGGTTCTACAACGTGTCCTTCAGATTCTGCAACATGCCAGGATTCAGATACGAAGCAAACCACTACATATTCATGCAAACCTCCGGAACAGGATGGAGGATGTCAGGCAACTACTACGTCCACAGATTGCGCCTCCGGCCAGATGTGTTCTGCTGGAGTATGTACTGCTGATACTCAAAGCCCTAATGTTGGGCAGGTGAACCAAGGCACGGCAACAGTAGGCACGGCAGTCACGTTTTCAGCTTCGGTGACCGATAACGTGAGCGTGACAGAATGCGTATTGGTTATTGATGGCGTAGATCAAGAAGGAACAATGAGCGGAACTCCTGGAAGCAGCATTACGGCGAGTAAGTCGTACACGTTTCAATCGGTCGGAGATGGGTCGTATGGCGTGGGTGTGCGATGCAAGGATGCTGCTAACAACAGCGCAAGCTCTATTAGGCAAGTGACTGTTTCTGCTCCTGCTGATACTACGCCTCCCACCGTGGGATTAATAAGCCCAACCAGCGTGACGCAAGGGCAGTCCACTACTTTCTCTGCTTCTGTTTCAGACAATGTTGCAGTCACTGCATGCGATTTCTATACTTCAGCAGGCAACCAAGGATCTATGTCTATTAATAGCAGTCAAGGCATTGCATCCAAATCTTTTACATTCAACTCTACTACTTCTGGCGTATATGCTAGATGCACAGATGGCACTAACTCCACCGAAGGATCGCGCGTGACGGTTACCGTGAATCCTCCTGCAGATGATATTAATCCTGTGGTAAGCGCAAACAACGCGAGCAGTTCTTGGTTTTCCAGCAGAACAACCACGTTAAGCGCTTCAGATACCGGAGGTTCGGGCCTGGCGCAGGCGCGATACAGCTGGGATAGCAATGCAATGGACGGAAGCTGTACAAGCGGTGGAACCGTTTTTACCAACGGCATAGAGTTAACTGTAAGCCAGGGATCCCATAGATTGTTCTTGTGCGCTCGAGACGGAAACAGCAATGTCGGAACCTGGGACAGCGGAGCCAACCAATACAGGGTAGATAGTACAAAACCAGTATCCAATTTTGGAGCAAGCACTCCTGCGGCAGGTTCTTTGCAAACCGCCACTTTTACAGTTTATCCTACCGATTCAGACACCGGAGGATCTAATCTAGCTACGTGCTATTACGCAGTGTATAGCGATCCTTCAGGGTGGACTGTGTATAACACAACAAGAACATGCGGTGGTTCCTTGGTTATTACCGTGGGGGCTGACCAGAACTGCAGGGATATAGGGACTGGCAAATGCCAAGTGAATATTTATTCAAGAGATGGGGCAGGTAATACATCTGATATTTCTCTTCGTTCCTACTCCATTGATTACAGTGCCCTGACGATAACTCCTTCAAGCAAGAGTTTTGGAAGCGTGAATACTGGAGAAAGCTCAAGCCAGGTATTCGCGGTGCAAAATACAAGCAGCGCAACCATTTCTGGGCAGGCAACCATTGTGGATTCCGGAACTTCAAATGCTGATTTGGACACGGTATTTTCATGCTCTGGATGCGGCAGTTATTCTTTGAGCGCGGGGCAGACCATGAATATCACGATTACGTTTCAGCCGACTGACGATGTTTCGTACGGAAACGATCTTTTGATTACTGCGAGCCAGGGACGAGAGGCACGAGCGGCTTTGTCGGGAACTGGCGTAAGCGCCACGCCCCAATGTTTTGCCCCGCAAAATCTTTTATGTACATACAACGCTTCGGCAAACACCTTGAATCTTCAGTGGAATTCGGTGGTGGGAGCAAGCAGCTATAAAATGGAGTGGGCTCGATTTGATAAGAATTATGGCGATACCACAGGCACCACGGGAGGAACCTCAAGAATTGTGTCCGGAACATCGGGAAACACATTTGGCTTGACCACCAATACGAATTACAAACTCCGGGCGCAAGCCGAAACAAGCACTGGAATATGCGCGGTGCCAGGAGCATTAAGCGCAGATATTTTGTGCGCTACAGGTTCGTGCAGTAAAGGGCCAACCTCATTGGCCAATTCATATTCTGTAGGTGTGCCAACTGCCAGCGGCACCAAATCTTGCACAGTCAATATTACGCATATAGGATCAGATTTAAGTGATAGCAGTATGGTATTGTATGAATCTCAAGCATCGTCGTCAGCTTCCAGGACTATTGCCATGTCTGACGATGCTGCGTTTTGCGCCGATAATTTAGTATACAAAACAGACTGGAGCATACCTTTCTTGGGCGGTCTTGCTGTTCAAAGTTCTGCGCAGAGCCGCAGCGCGGCGAATGATTTGTTGTTTGGATACAACGTGAGCACAGCAGGTTCTACCTGTGTTATTCAATCAGTACAACAAAATTCTTCTTGTGCAGGGCTTGACCCTCCTAGCATATGTGAGCCGCCGGTAGTTGCAGATAGGTCGGCAACCAAGGATCATGTGGCGTGGGCGCATTTGGATTTGAGCAATGTGTATAGCAATTTTACGTATAAATTCGCAGAATGCACCTCTAATGCGCACTGCACGTCAAATTCCGACGCCGACCCCAACAAAGCATATTGCAACGTTGACGCAGACAGCAACGGAACAGGAGACCTTACCGCCAATTTCCCCGTGAATACATGTATTGATAGCGCGCCGCCAGTGACAACGATGGAGGACGAATCTCTTGTATCTCCAGCGCCAGGCACGGATCCTTTGAATAGATTTTGGTTTAGACAAGGTATATACACTATAAATGTGACTGATTCTGATTCCGGCACTGCTGGGCTTCAAAGATGCGACTATTTAATTCGAGATGAAAGTAGAAAAAATCTTCCAGGATATACGCCACGAACCGGTACTAGGACATGTAACGGGGATTTAATTTTTACAGTAGGTACGGTAGGTTCAGGCGCAGATTGTGAATCTAGCAAACAGACATTGGGGCTGGCTCAATGCTATATTCGGGTAGGATCCGTAGATTACGCAGGAAACTTCATAAGCGTTGATAAATATCTCAGTATAGATGCAGTTGCCCCTACTGCTAGGTAATAAAAAAGCCCTCTTGGTTTAAACCTTGAGGGCTAATCAATTTCAATTGTTGCCGGAAAGAATTTGTCGGCCACGCCTCTGTCCCTTGCGAACAGGGAAATCGTGGTTCCATTTAGTTCTACGGCAACCATGCCAGATGCCGTTTCCATCGGCAAGTTGATTGCAGTCCATGTCTTTTCCCCATCGGTTGATAGGAATAGATATGGCATGACCATAATCATATCATTAGTCACTTGTTGATAGTGACCTGCGCGCATTGCGGGTATTGTTGCTCTGATGTCGGTGACTCGTAGAGCAACGAATACTATATCCTTGTTCGTTGCATCTCTTGAGGCTGCGACAGCACAGGAAATTCCCTCTTTTCCTGCGAACCCGGGAAGGATCTTGAAGCAGTATGCATTTTGTTCCGGATTGGAACTCGATGGTAGATGTCCAGAGTAAAATCCTTCTCCGTATTTACCCCAGAACGGAATCTTGTCCGAGCCGTAGTCGGCGCGGAAAGACTCGCCCCACTGGACTTCCAGCTTTGGCCACTCAACAGCCGCAACTGGAACCGCAACGGGAGCTGCGGGAACAACTTCGGGCTGGACAAGAATAGGAGCGGGCCTGACAACCGCAGGCGCCGCAGCGGGAACAGCCGGAGCAAAATCCCGCTGCGAGAACGCGCCAGCAATGCTGGCGATTAGGAATACCATGGAGATCACGAAGATCGTGATAATTCCCATGGCGAAGAAGAAATCTGCCCAGGACATTCCGCGTCCCAGGTGTTGAGTTTCCGTATTGAAAACGCTAAACAAGGGACCACCTCCTAGGCGTATTTTTGCTCTGTCAAAGAGCAGTTTTAACTACCTATATTATACCCTACTGCGCTATCCTTTGTCAAGTTTTGGTTAAGAAAGTAAAGTGATGCGCCAAAAAGAGTGCATAATGTAAACATTTTTATAGGTACTATGAAATATGAAAAAAAGTATAAAAAAGGGGTGGAGTCATTATATACTTATCCACCCCTGGCTTGGAGAGAGGTTTTCTTCTCGTTAGTTCTTGCGAGTGATGGTGCGACACTTGCATGAGCCAGTACCGCCGGACTTGCCACCGCAGTCACGAGACTTGGCACTCATTTCGTTTGGTAACTCATCGCCGAGCCGTCTTTCCGTTACCGTGATCTTGAGTGTTTTCATTACTACCTCCTTTCTTTTTTAAGATACTTTTATAGTAAGTCATGTAAATGCTATGTCAAGCAAGTACCCAGTTGCACAATAGTTTAAGGATAAGTTAAGATAGGCTGTATGGCATTCCCCACTCTTATCAAAAACGTGAATATAATCCCAATGCGGGGTTCTCGTATATTGCATAACTATAATGTGGTTCTTGAGGGAACGCGGATCAAGCACATTTTTCCTCACCGGATGCAAAAGAACGATACATTCGCAGGATATATTATCAATGGAACGGGTAAGTTTCTTATTCCTGGTTTTTTTGATATGCATGTTCATCTTCGCTCTGTTTCATTTTTTCCATTATTTTTGATGAATGGAGTTACTGCAATCCGAGAGGTTGGAAGCACAAGAAAAGATATTTTTCATTTGCGAGACCAAGTGAATTCAGGAAAGATTATTGGACCTCGCATGTTTATAGCAGGTCCAATCCTGGAGGGCGATCCTTCGTTTTGGCAGGGATCTAAAAAATTGCGTACAATCGTTGAAGCAAAAAAAGTAGTAAAAGAACTCAAAGGGAAAAAAGTAGATTTTGTAAAAGTATATGAAACTCTTGCCCCGGAGGTTTATAAAGTGATTTTACAAACTGCTCATGGGCTTGGCCTTAATGTAACGGGTCATATTCCATCTTCTGTTAGTATATTTGAAGCTCTTCGTGTGGGGCAAGATTGTTTTGAGCACATTGATACTTTGGGAAATAGCATATTTAAAATCACATGGGTAAGAAAGAGGGATCAATGGTTGGTAGGTAGGATCAAACTTGATCACCAAAAGCTTAGGATGCTCTTGGGGCAGTTATCTGCACAAAAATCAGCTGTTTGTCCAACACTCGTTTTCTTTGAAAAATATGCAAAGCTTGCAATATACGAAAAGCTTCTTGATATGCAAGAAGTGAAGTATTTGCCCAAATACTATAGTTCCCTTGATTGGAATCCATCGCATCCGAAAAGCTCAGCAAATATTCAAGGGAAAACTCCTCAGTGGTTTCGAAATGCAGGAACTATTGAGAAACCAATGCGTAAGCTTATTCCTTTGCTTCAAAAAAGGGGCATACTGCTCCTTGCGGGATCTGATACTCCTAACCCATTTGTTATTCCAGGATTTTCCCTTATAAAGGAACTTGAACTTTTGGTAAAAGCGGGACTCACTCCATTGCAAGCACTCAAAACAGCTACATATAATGCTGCAAAACTTCTCAATATTCTTTCTGATTTTGGTACTATAGAAGAAGGGAAAATTGCAAACCTTGTACTTCTTAAACAGAATCCTCTTCTTCGGATTTCTGCCGTAAAAAAAATAGAGGGCGTATTTTTAAGCGGCAGGTACTTCCAAAAGAACAAACTAAAAAAGAAAAAGACGGCGACCTGATAGGCGCCGTCGGAAAACTATGAAAAAGGATGTGGAAAAGGTACTGGTTCTGGCCAGGGATTGCCCCATTTAGCCATTTGTGTATATCTAGGCATCTTTAGTGGTTCCATTCCATATCCAAACGAAATAGGAATAAGGCCAAGGGGAATTGCTCGTATTACCCATACCCCTGCTTTCTTAAGGTACTCCGGAGTGAGGTCGAGCACTGCGGTTTCAATCCCTTGTTGCCGTAGCTCTTTCACGAGGGTCGAGATGTCTTGGATGCTGGAATTCGAGCGCATGGGTCGAGTTCTTCCACTCCAAAGGAATGCAGCTTTTGAGAGGTGTTCAGGAGAGGTATACAGAGCCGAGTGGTCCATAACTTCAATTACCTCTGTTGGGTCAGAAATACCACGTACATTTCTTGGGTCCCTTCGTTCCCAGTAAAGCTGGTGCTCAATTTCACTTAAGGATTTTCCAATGGCCTTTTCTGTGTTGGGATTCGAAGCGGCACCGAGAACTAAGGATGGCCTCACTTCTTTGCTTACTCCGATCGTGAGCACCACAGGGATGAATCCAAGAGTAATGTCCACAAAATATATGTGGTACCCAAGCGATTCAAGGGATCGTACTCGTTCTTGGTATCCTTCGGGAATCGTTCGCTGGTCGATGAGTGGCATGCTTGCACGGTTTAACCATGTAATCATGAACGCATCCCGTTCAATGGCTTCATAGAGTCCTCTCTGGAGTGCGTCTTCAAAGCTTAGACCTGCCGCTACTCCAGATGAGTTTGCCGCGGTATAAAGATTCTGAGCGAATTCGTGTCGCGTTGGGTAATAAAGACATTCTATGGGTAGGTACTTTTCGTGACCTTCTGGTAGTATCGTAACAGACTTCCACCAGTATTGTTGGTCTAAAGAAAACTGAATGAACCGCAGTCCGTTCCTGTATTGTGCATTTTTGTAGGCTACTACCCTTCGAGGATCTAAGACTCTATCCTTGAGCTTGCGAGCACTGCTCTTTATAATCTGTTCTTGCGGGATTATACCACATGCGTGGCGTTCAGTGGCCTCCATGATTGCTTTAAACTCGGCTTGCTCCCAGTTTGTATCACTTCCAGAAGCCCATGCTTCTTCTGTCTCTTGTTCGTGTCCTGTTCTTTCGCGGTAGTTTGCCGTGAACAGATGAGTTTGCGAAAGAGCTAGTCTGGACCGGTTGGGGTCAAGCCAATACACACTTGTCACTGGACCTCGAGACCCCACGAGATCCCTTCGAATTCTCCATGTTATGTCTTCGCTTTTGACTCCGGATGGATCTTGATCAAGAGCAGATTTTTCTTGCAAAGAGATCGCTCCTGCGTTCTCCAATCGCTGCAGAGTTTCTTCGATGATTTCGTTGCTTGTAGGAATCTCTGCATTTCCAACAAGAACATTTGCTAGTTCATTTCGAAATGCAAGATCGGATAATTCCAGAGCAATATTATGTTCTGGAGCTACCAATTCTAGGCCATCTTGCGTCGGCCTTACCCTCCAGTTTTTTTTGAGTTGTACTCTCAAGACGGTTTTCTCCTTCCGATCACAAGCGTGGTAAGCGGTGCCTGTTTTGGGTATGAGAGTAAGAGAAGGTTGGCAAGTTCCTCATCTAGGAAACCCCCTATTTCCACTACTCCAAGATTTTGTTCTGTGCACCAGAGGTACGCGTTCTGGGCGGCGTGTCCTGCTTCGAGTAAAGCGAAGCGGTATCCTCGATTCCCGTATTTTTGGGTTGTCTGCTGGAAGTCGCAGGTGAGCACGTATACTGCCGCCGCATCTTCCAGGATAGAATTTCCCATGAAAGCGTGAACGATTTGTTGCATTGAAATTCGATTTTTCACCTGAAGTCCCTCGGGACTTCCCGTATAAACCATCCAGCTTAAGGTACTTTCTCGGGCTAACATAAAAAGTCGGAGTGGATACAAGGCCCCACCAGAAGGAACAGTACCAAATCCAATGGAATTCTCTGGGATCTTTTCATTTTTCCTTATCCTTCCGTATATGGCCCAGGCGAGGCGACTCAGTTCGGCGAACGAAAGCTGATCTCCACTGAACTGTCGAACCGACTCACGCCTTTCAAGTAGTTCCTCCAGAACCGTATAGGAAGAAGAGGAAAATGGAATCAATGGACCTTGTTTTCCTTGCAGCATTCTAGCCAAATCTTCCTCGGATAGTTTTCTTGAGAAAGGCATAGGATTTTCCGAAGTTCTGTGGGAGAGAAGAAAATAGTGGTTGGCATCCACCAGGATTTGGCGCACTAGCAGTTCTTCTATTAACTTCCTAATTTCTTTTTTGTTGTGCCTGGTTTGCTTGCAGACTGCAGACGTGATTTCTTCGACAGTGCGATACCCATTACATTGCCAAAGAAGGCGTGGAAGCACTTCTTTGGCGCCCTCGATTGTTACGATTTTTCCAGGAAACAGGAAGTCCATTCCATTGCCGTTACTCATACCGTATATGGCTATCAGCGGGTATACCCTCTTTTTCATGTTCGCTCTCCTTTTTAGTTGTCAATGTGCTTTCTTGAACTTACTTATTTAATAGTCTTTATCTATATAAAAATCAAATGAGTATTTTCTTTTTATGGTATACTAATGCAATGGCGAAATATTGGGCACAGCGGACTTTGAGCGTGAAAATAGGCATTTTCGTTTTGCTCGGTTTAGTATCTTTTCTCGGGGTTTTTTCTGCTCAAGAAGCATTTGCCGCTCCTTTGTGTTCTGCAAGTACAGACGGATGGAAAGGGGCAAATTTTGCCTGTGATATTGTATACGAAGAAAACGCGCAAGGTTCAGGATTAAGCGCGTGCGAATATTCGCTTAAAAACGCTGGAGAGGCGGAAAACTGGCAATCTGCCGGAACCTGCAGCGGAGCAACCGCAACGCTTACCATTACTGTTTCAGTTGGAAGCGGAGGAACATGCACCGTGGAAGGCCAAGACAAATGCGTTCTCTCTGCAAGGGCAACCGATAACTCCGGCAACACTTCTCCTGCTACGGGAATCGGAACATATGACATTGACTATACTCCTCCTAGTACGCCTGTTCTTTCTTCGCCCGCAAGCCCAACAAATGATCAGACTCCAACCTGGAACTGGACAGCTTCCACAGATTCGGGATCTGGCCTTGCCGCTGTTCCCTATACTATTGAGTGGTCCCAGAGCAGCATATTTTCTCCTGCTGTGACCAGCAGCGCCAGTGTTTCTTCCACTTCTTTTACGCATACGACAAACCTTGCAACAGGCACATGGTATTCCAGGGTACGCGCAACAGACCAGGCCGGCAGAAATTCTGCGTGGTCAAACACGGGAACTATAGTAATTGATGCTAATGCCCCTGCCATTAGCAGTTTTGAGGCGGTCCCTTCTCCTCCCGGCTGGGTAAATAGCAGTACTGCTATTGCTACAGTCACTTGGACGGTTGTAGATAATGAAGGGAATCTTGACGAGGTGCAGATGTTCCGAGCGAATTTCAATCAAAATGGGTGTAATGATACAGATAAAAGCCAGTGCAGTTGGAGCTGGCAACAGACAGCCGACGCTCCTTCGGGAAGCGGGTCCTGGTCTTACGGGGTTATTAATGTTCCTCCAGGCAACCCGTCAGCTGTTCATTGGTATGGTATTCATGCGATAGATACGTTGGGGAATAGCCGCA
>CAZWDJ010000016.1:0-9861 GCA_964632325.1 uncultured Candidatus Saccharibacteria bacterium
GCTGCACTTATCGCTGAAAGAGAGGTTAAAAAACGAGTGACTATCCACTCGTTTTTCTTTTGCGGCAATTAAGATACTATGAAGGAGGAAAAGATATGAAAATCAAGCTTATTCTATTGGCATTAATGGTTGCTGCCTTGGGTGCAGGAACCTTTTTATATTTTAACAAAGGAGAAAAAGTTTCGAATAACAAACAACAAGTAGTTATTCAGCCTCCTCCAGTAGAAGATTTCATAAATCAAAGTGCTCTTGAAGTTCAAAATCCGCAGGCAGGCGCTAGCGCGTCCCCTGCTCCCGCAAAGGAAAATTCGACTTTAGCCGTTATTTGCCAGGGAGCTGATGCGCAGAATTTTGATTGTTATGACAGGCATTACCGGAATCTTGCGCAAAGCAAAGGAATACCAGCGGCGTTTGCTGATCTGCGGACGCGGTATGAACAGAGTTCGTATGTGGTCACCCAGTGCCATCCTTTAACGCACGTGATCGGCCAAGCAGCAATTGAGAAATATCCTACTGCTTCGGAGGCCTACCAGAAAGGAGACAGTTTTTGCTGGTCTGGATTTTATCACGGAGCTTTGGAAGGAATCATGGGAAAAATTGGCAGGGCAAATGTTGTTGGCCAGCTGAATACCATTTGCCAAGACATCGAAGGCAAAGACCGCTATTCTTTTGATTACTATAACTGCGTGCATGGCATTGGCCACGGGTTAATGGCAATGACCAATACAGAGTTATTTGAATCTTTGGAATTGTGCGACAACTTAGCCGGAAGTTGGGAGCAGACTTCCTGCTACGGAGGCGTATACATGGAAAACGTGATTGTGGACAACAAGAACCATTTTACTAAGTATTTAAAGCCAGACGATCCGTTGTATCCATGCAACGCGGTTGATCACAAATACAAGAGTGCCTGCTATTTAATGCAGACTTCGTATGTGCTCAAGGTGACGAACGGGGATTTTTCCAAGGCATTTTCTGCTTGCGAACAGGCTGATAAAGATTTTGTAGCCACATGTTTTCAGAGCTTGGGAAGAGACGCGTCAGGCAGGAGCGCAAGCAATATTGAAACAACCAAGCAATATTGCATGCTCGGCAATAACTTTGACGCCCAATCAAACTGTGTCATTGGCGCAGTAAAGGACTTCATTTCATATTTCCATTCTGATGTCCAGGCAAAACAGTTTTGCGTTGCTTTGGATGTTTCGCTGCAGCCAGTTTGTATGGACACCGCAGCGGCTTATTACAAGTCGTTTTAAGGAGTTATTGACAGTTTTGGGCTTCTGTGTATACTAGGAATATACCAGTGGTGATGACATGTCCGTTTGAAGCGGGCTTTATTTTTTCAATAGCTAGATAATTTCATGATTGACTTAAAGAATCTTTCGTTGTTAGTAGATCATATTTCGCAAGAAAAAGGCCTGTCCAAAGAGCGCGTGTTTGAGATGGTTGAACAGTCTTTGGCAGCTGCGTACAAGAAAGAATTTGGCAAAAAAGGCCAAGTGATTAAAGCCAAGCTTGATCCTAAAACAGGCAAAGCTGATTTTTGGCAGGTCAAAACCGTGCTGACCGACGATATGGTGTATACCGAAGAAGAGTTGGAAGAGCTGAAAAACAAGGGCATTGAGGCCACAGAAGAGGCCGTGGCAACAGCCGGAGAGGAAACAGAGCCAAAGAAAGTCAGATTCAACCCCGAGCGCCACTTAATGCTCCAAGAAGCAAAAGAGATTGAAAAGGACGCAAAGCCGGGAGATGAAATTGAATTGAAGTTGGAATCAAAAGTAGAATACGGGCGCATTGCCGCGCAAACCGCAAAGCAGGTCATTCTTCAAAAGATCAGGGAAGCAGAGCGGGAAACTATTTTGGGAGAATTCAAATCCAAAGAAGGAGAATTGGTTTCAGGCGTTGTGCAGAGACTGGAGGGAAGCACGGTGCTTATAGACCTGGGGAAAACCCTGGGCGTTCTTCCTCGGGAAGAGCAGGTGCCAGGAGAATTCTACCGGCCAGGGCTGCGATTAAAGTTTTTCTGCATTCAAGTGGAGGACACTTCAAGAGGCCCCCAGATTTTGCTTTCCCGCGCATATCCCAGGTTCATTTCCAAGCTGTTTGAGCTGGAAGTTCCAGAGATCACGGGGGGAGGAGTTGAGATAAAGGCGCTTGCCAGGGAAGCAGGATTCAGGTCTAAGGTTGCCGTGGTTTCCAAGGCCGATGGCGTGGATGCCGTAGGGTCTATGGTAGGCCAGAGGGGAACGCGCGTAAGCGCTGTTATCAACGAGCTGGGAGGAGAAAAAATAGATATTATTGAGTGGGCAGAAGACCCAGAACAGTTTATCGCCAATTCCCTGTCCCCTGCCAAGGTTCTTGAGGTTCAGGCTCAGGAGCGGAACAAGGCAATTGCAATTGTTGCAGAAGATCAGCTTTCTCTTGCCATTGGAAGAGACGGCCAAAACGTGCGTCTTGCCGCAAAGCTTACCGGCTGGAAGATTGACGTAAAAACTCCCGAAGGCAAAGAGGCGGAACAAGAAAGTGCTTCCGAGGAAGAATCGCAGGAAGAGAGCAATAAAGAAAGTGGACAGGAAGAAAAGCAGAGTGATACAATGCAAGCATGAATCTTATTCCTACAGTCATTGAAAAAAGCCAGTACGGCGAGCGCGCATACGACATCTATTCTCGCCTTTTGCGCGACCGGATCATATTTTTGGGAGCGCCTATCAACGACATGGTGGCAAATTCCGTTATTGCCCAAATGCTGTTTTTGGCGTCCAGAGATTCTTCAAAGCCCATCCAGTTTTACATCAACAGCCCCGGCGGATCCGTCACCGCGGGCCTGGCCGTGTACGACACTATGCAGTACGTAAAATGCCAGGTGTCTACCGTTTGCATTGGCATGGCTGCTTCTATGGGTGCTGTATTGCTTGGAGCAGGAGTCAAGGGAAAGCGGTTTGCGCTTCCCAATTCCCAGATCATGCTTCACCAGCCCATGGGCGGAGTGCAGGGCCAGGCAAGCGAAATTGAAATCACGGCAAAGCAAATCGTGAAGATCAAAGAGCAGATCAACACTATTTTGGCAAAGCATACCGGCCAGCCCATGGCAAAGGTGGAAAAAGACACAGACCGCGATTTTTACCTTACTGCCCAGGAGGCCAAGGCCTACGGGTTGATTGACGACGTAATCGGAGGGGTATAGCTATGGAGCGCTACGAAGTCATGCAAGTTGCAATCATAGTCGCCCTGGCTTTTACTGTTATGGTTGGCATTACCGTTGTGGATGCCATTTTTTAATCTCTGTATCCTACAGGGTTGACCTTTCTCTGGATTCTGGTATTCTTATAGCAGAGGATATTTTTAATTCTGACCTTTGGATGTTATGAGTAGTACAATCCAATTGTTCATCATGTTGCATGAATTCACTAACCCTACTGCTTCTGGGGCTTCTTGCTTTGGGAGCAGGAGCAGTCATAGGATACATCGCCAGGCAGTCCCTGGCCTCGCGCCAAGCAGGATCAGTTGAAGAAAAGCTGCGCAAGAAAGTAGCGCAGGTCCAGGAAGACAGCACAAAGCTTTTAGAGCAAGCAAAAGAAGAAGCGAGAAAGATTCTTGATTCGTCAAAAGAAGAAGAATCTTCAAGAAGAAAATCGTTTCTTGAGACAGAACAGATCTTACTCAAGCGCCAGCAGGCGTTTGACTTGAAGTTGTCTGATTTTGAAGAGAAAGAAGAAGCGTTCAAAAAGAAAGTTGCAAAACTCCAGGATGCAGAAAAGGATTTGGAAAACAAGAAAGCGGATATCTCAAAACGCCTAGAGCAGGTTGCCCAGCTTTCGCAAAAAGACGCCCTTGAAGAACTGTACCGCAGGGTTGAAGAAGAGTACGGGAAAGAAATTACCTCCCGCATGAAGAAACTGGAGAGCGAAGGCCAAGACAGGTTTGCTTTGCGCGCAAAAGAAATCGTGGCGTACGCCGTGCAAAAGACCGCAGTTTCCCAGGCGCAGGAAATCACCACAACCACTGTTCCTTTGCCGTCTGAAGAATTGAAAGGAAAGATTATTGGGAAAGAAGGAAGAAATATCAGGACACTGGAGCGCTTAGCTGGGGTAGAGATTATCGTTGACGAAACCCCAGAAGCAGTTGTTATTTCGGGATTTGATCCTGTGCGAAGGCACGTGGCAAAAATTGCCTTAGAGCGCCTTATCAAAGACGGAAGGATACAGCCGGCAAGAATCGAAGAAGAAGTTTTGAAAGTGCAGTCTGAAATCGAAGGCCAGATGAAAGAAGCCGGAGAAGCCGCGGTGTTTGAGCTGGGAATCGTGGGGCTTGATCCAAAGCTTGTGCAGCTTTTGGGAAGATTGAAATTCCGCACCAGCTACGGTCAGAACGTCTTGCTCCATTCCGTGGAAGTCGCGTATCTTTCTTCGGCAATGGCGTCTGAAATAGGGGTGAATCCTTCGATTGCAAAGAAGGCGGGGTTGTTCCATGACATTGGGAAAGCGTTGGATCATCAAGTGGAAGGTTCGCACGTTGAGATCGGAATGCGGATTTTGGAAAAATTCGGGGTGGAAAAAGAGGTTATCAATGCCATGAAGTCGCACCACGAGGATTATCCGTACGAATCCATTGAGGCAGTCATTGTGCAGACTGCAGACGCTATTTCAGCTTCAAGGCCTGGAGCAAGAAAAGATACGCTGGAAAACTACTTAAAGAGAATTGGAGAGCTTGAGAAGCTGGCAGCTTCTTTTGAGGGCATTGAAAAAGCGTACGCAGTGCAGGCAGGACGGGAAATCCGCGTGTTTGTGAAGCCCGAAGTGCTTGATGACCTTTCTTCTGCAAAGCTTGCCAAAGACGTTGCCGCACGCATTGAAGAGGAGTTGAGATACCCTGGAGAAATCAAAGTGACGCTTATTCGGGAGAATAGGTTTGTGGAATACGCGAGATAAAATTGTTTCCAGTATCCATGAGCTGGTTTTGAAAATCACTCCTCGAAGAGTGGTTTTCTATTTGTTCACAAGGAGAATGTGGAAGTTTTCCTTGACTGCTGTTTTTGTTGTCCTATAATACATCAAACGTCGAGACTTTCATCAAGTAAATTGATTCAAGAAAACATAATTAAAATTCGGATATGAGAAACAAATATACTTTCATTCTTCTTGGCGGCATCAGTCTTTTTACATTAGGCAATGGAATAAGTAAACTAAGCGACGGCGGCTTTAACTTACCGGTAGGGCTTATGTTGGTAGGAGGCGGCGTAGGGATCATCTTTTCGGTGTATGGCTTTCTGCAGGGAAAACGGGCTCTCTAAATCTGATTCGTTGCATTTCAGAATAGATTGAGATAGTAAACGAAAACCGTCCCGAAGGCGGTTTTCTGTTGGCACATTCGCGCTACTGCGCTCAGTACCTCCTGCGTTTTCACTTAGTCGGAGCGGGCGAGGGGAGTCGAACCCCTCTCATTTGCTTGGAAAGCAAAGGTAATACCGATATACGACGCCCGCATCTAACTCGGTCGGTACATTCGTGCTACTGCACTCAGTACCTCCTGCTGGTCGGGGTGCCGGGAATCGAACCCAGACTGCATGCTCCCAAAGCACGCGTACTACCACTATACGACACCCCGCTTAGTAGCTCTATTGATATCATAACTTTCGAGTTTGCTCAAGGGGAAAAATACACGGAGCATTTTGTATACCCTACTTTATCTATGGTATACTTGAAGAATGGATAAAGAATCTTTTTGGAGACAAGTTAATCTTATTGGTCATTGCAGCAAGTACGGGCTTCCCTGGTGGCAGTGCCCCCACATCCTGTTCGTATTGATGGGGTGCGTTATCATGGTTTCCATCATATTCGCGTATGCTTTGGCAACTCAAATCGTGGAAGATCCAAGATTGGCAGCCATGCTTACCCTTATTTTGGCAGGAGTGCTTATGGTCATTGCGTTTGTCATTACGGAAAGTTTCCAGCGCCTGGCAGAAGCAAGCCAGCTGAAGTCTGAATTCGTGAGCGTGGTGTCCCACCAGCTCCGCGCCCCCATTTCCAACCTGCAATGGGCGTCTGAAGTCATGTTTTCAGGCAGAATCGGTACGTTGCAGCAAGAACAGCTCCCCTACATCCAAATCTTCAAAGACAACACCATGCGCATGCATGACCTGGTCAACGAGCTTTTGGTTGTTTCCAAGATCTCCCAGGGAAAGCTTCCCCTAGAAAGAAAAGACTTTTCTTTTTCTGAACTTGTGCGCAAGATTCTTTCTGAATTCAGCCCGTGGATCAAAGCTTCCAATCTGGACGTTAAAATCCAGGAGGACCCCACGGTCCAAACGATTAAGGGAGATCCTTCTCTGGTGCGCAATATTATCCAAAACTTTTTGGACAATGCCATACGTTACAGCAAAAACAAGGTAAGAATTTTGTACGCGAAAAAAGGCAAAAAGCTGTATTTTGAAATTGAAGACGACGGAGTCGGAGTTCCAAAAGAAGACCAGAAGCATATTTTTCAGAAGTTCTTCCGCGCAGACAACGCAAAAAGGCATCAGACCGACGGTTCGGGCCTGGGTTTGTACATTGCAAAGTCCATGGTGGAAAAACTGGGAGGTTCCATTGGGTTTTCATCTGAAGAAAACAAAGGGTCGAAGTTTTGGTTCACTATACCAATCATATAATCCATGAAAACAATTCTATTCATTGAAGACGAATCAGCTCTTCAAAAGACGCTTGGAGACGTGTTAAAGCAAGAGGGGTTTGCGGTTATTTCCGCCTTGGACGGAGAAAAAGGGATTCAAATGGCAAAAGAGGGCTCTCCAGACCTTATTCTTTTAGACCTCATGCTTCCCAAGCAAAACGGATTTGACGTGCTTAAGAGCCTGAAGGCAGACGAAAAGACCAAAGACATTCCGGTCATTGTTTTGACCAATCTTGAAGCAATGGAAGACATCCAAAAGGTATTGGAGTTGGGAGCAACGACATATTTGGTCAAAGCCAGCTATTCCGTAGAAGAGGTGGTTCAAAAGGCAAAGCACGCGCTTAATCTTGCTGAATGAAGATTAAGAATCAACAATTGCGCACGTTTCTCCTTGACGCAGGGCTGGTAAAGGAAGCTGATTTTGATTCCGCGGAACTTCAGGCAAAGAAAGAAGAAAAGCCCTTGCGGGACATGCTTTTGAATTTGCATTTGATTTCAGAAGAAGATTTAATCCGCACCGAAGCTTATATTTTAGGGATTCCTTTCGTGAACCTGCAGAGCGAGCGGATTGAACCCGAAATTTTAAAAATCATTCCAGAGCCCCTTGCAAGATCCCACAATATCGTGGCGTTCCGCAAGAGCGGAAAAGAACTGGAGGTTGCCATGCTCGATCCAGACGATCTTGCAACCATTGAATTTATCAAAAAGAAGTCAAATTTAAAGATTCTTCCCCGTTTGACGACCCCGGAAAGCATCAAGCAGGTGTTGCGCCAGTACTCAAAAAGCTTGGAAGCAGAATTCGGGGATATTATCCAAAAAGAAGTGACAGGCATTAAGGCCTTGAAAGAAGAAGGGCCCGAAGGCCTGGAAAACCAAGAAGACCTTGCAAGAATAGCGCAAGACCTTCCGGTGATCAGGATCGTAGATACGCTGCTCAAGCATGCCATTCTGGAGCGTGCTTCAGACATTCATATCGAGCCTTTAGAAACAGAGGTTATTGTAAGATACCGCATAGACGGAATCTTGCGCGACGCAATGGTGCTTCCCAAGCAAGCTGCCTCGGGAATCGTGGCGCGCATCAAAGTGCTGGCTTCTTTGAAGCTGGACGAGCATCGCCTTCCCCAAGACGGAAGGTTTAAAGTGGAAACCGATGAATATAGATATTCCATCCGCGTGTCCATATTGCCGGTATTTGACGGAGAAAAGATCGTGATGAGACTGCTTGCAGAAGGAACAAAGGTGGCAACCCTGGAAGATCTGGGTTTCTACGGGGATGCTTTGGAGGTTGTGCACCACAGCTTGAAGCGCCCAGTTGGCATGGTATTGGTGACAGGCCCCACTGGATCTGGAAAAACCACGACCTTGTATTCCATGATGGCAATTCTTAATACTCCCGAAGTAAACATTTCCACAGTGGAAGATCCTGTGGAATACCGCATGCCCCGCGTGAACCAAACCCAGGTCAACCCCAAAATCAATCTTACGTTTGCTTCGGGTCTTCGTTCTCTGCTCCGTCAAGACCCGGACATTATGATGGTGGGAGAAATCCGGGACACGGAAACCGCAGGGCTTGCCATAAATGCCGCTTTAACCGGGCATTTGGTGCTGTCTACGCTGCATACCAACTCTGCCGCAGGAGCTGTACCCCGGTTAATAGACATGGGAGTGGAGCCATTTTTGATTTCTTCAACGCTTAATGCCGTGCTTGCCCAGCGCTTGGTAAGAAGATTGGTGGGAGGAGAGCCGTACAAGTTAAAGCAGGCAGACATGGAGCGAATCGGCACGTTTATTGACGAAGGGCGTATTGAAACGATTCTGCAAAAAGAAAATATCACGAAAGCCGGGCAAAAGCTGACTGACGTTGAATTCAGAAGGCCCCAGGCGTCTGCGGAAAGTCCTGACGGATACCAGGGCAGAGTCGGGATTTATGAAGTGTTTCCCGTTACGGAAACCATTAAAGAATTAATCGTGAAGAATGCCACGTCCGACGCCATTCAGGCAAGAGCCCAGGAAGAAGGAATGATTACCATGGTGGAAGATGGGTTTATTAAAGCAGCCCAAGGCATTACGACCATTGAAGAAGTATTGAGAGTGATTACAGAATAGCCCTATGCCGTTTTATTCATACAACGCGGTTTCTGATCAGGGACAAAAGGTTTCAGGCCAGGAAAACGCAAAAGACGAGCAGGAGCTGGCGCGATTGCTGCGCGGCAAGGGACTGGCTTTGGTTTCTGCTTCAACCGGAAAGACCCAGACAAAAAAATCCGGACTGAATTTGTCTTTGAAGATTTCTCTCGGAGTGCCCCTAAAGGCAAAGCTGATGTTTATACGCAACTTGAGGGTTATGATCTCTTCGGGGGTTGCCTTGCCCCGCGCCTTGCAAGTGCTTTCAGAACAAAGCGAAAATCCCATATTTGAAAAAACAATCCGAGAAATCAAAGACGAGATCATGAAAGGCACCTCGCTTTCGGATTCCATGGCGCGGTATCCTAAGATATTCTCTGAAATTTTCACCAACATGATCAAGGTGGGAGAGGAGTCAGGAACTCTTGAAGACGTGCTGAA
The DNA here is from genome assembly GCA_964632325.1 of uncultured Candidatus Saccharibacteria bacterium. Classification (GTDB taxonomy): domain Bacteria; phylum Patescibacteriota; class Minisyncoccia; order Minisyncoccales; family UBA10102; genus JACOVZ01. The sequence goes on from CAZWDJ010000016.1 coordinate 9,232, forward strand.
AAACCTGGAAATTCAGCTGGAAAAGCAGAACGAGCTGCATTCAAGGGTTGTGGGGGCGCTGATGTACCCCGCGGTTGTCGTCACAGCAATGCTCGGCATTGGAATCATGATGCTTGTGGTGGTGGTTCCCACGCTTGCCCAAACCTTCAAAGATCTCGGAGTTGAGCTTCCTTTCACCACCAGAATGATTATCTCTTTGGGAGAATTTATGGCGCAAAGATGGTATGTAGTGATTGTGCTGTTTATAGCTTCTATCGCCGGAGTGATTATGGGTTCTCGCACAAGCCTGGGAAAGCGCTTTTTTGACACCTTTGTCTTAAAAGCCCCTATTGCTTCGGGAATCATGCACAAGACTGGGGCAGCCATTACCCTAAGGACTTTAAGCTCTTTGATTGCTTCCGGAGTTCCCATTGTGCGGTGCCTGGAAATCACTTCCCGGGTGCTCAACAACAGCTATTACCGGGACGCTCTTGCTCATGCGGCAGAAGAAGTGCGCAAAGGAGCCCGCCTTTCCTCTGTGCTTAGCTCATACAGCTCTTTGTATCCCCTTTTGGTGGTGCAGATGATTGAAGTGGGAGAAGAAACAGGAGAAAGCTCAAGATTCCACCAAAAAAAAAAAAAAAAAAACAA
>CAZWDJ010000017.1:0-710 GCA_964632325.1 uncultured Candidatus Saccharibacteria bacterium
GGGTTTGCACGTGGCCAAGGCGATTTTGGGAATGAAGTTGCTTTCAGAAGAAATGCCGAAAGCAAAAGATGAGCTGTTCAAAAAAGCGCAATGGCTGGGCAAATGCTATGCTCTCGGAGCCGGGTCGCACGAAGAAAACAATAATGTTCTTGCGGAAAGGAATCGTTTAGTACAGGCAGGAGAGCTGGAAAGAATCAACGCGGCTCTGTATCAAAAAAGCGATACGGAAGTCAATCGTTTGTATGATACGGGGCGGAAATGGAGCCTGGATTATTTTGAGGAAATCTACAAAATTCTGGGAACAAAGTTTGATTTTTATTACTTTGAAAGTAATGCTGCAAAGGAAGGAATAAAGATCGTACAAGAGGGTTTGAAAAAAGGAGTATTTCAAGAAAGCCAAGGCGCTGTCATTTTTCCTGGAGAGAAGCACGGATTGCATAACAGGGTGTTCATCAACTCCTTAGGGCTTCCAACCTATGAAGCGAAAGAATTGGGCTTGGCTCCAACTAAATACAAAGATTTCAAATACGATCTTTCCGTCATTGTCACGGGGAATGAAATTACGGAGTACTTCCGCGTGTTGTTGTACGCGATGAAGCAGATATTTCCAGATCTTGCGGAAAAAACGCGTCATATTCCTCACGGCATGGTGCGATTGCCGGAAGGGAAAATGTCGAGCCGGACCGGCAAGGTGATTTTGGGCGAGTGGC
>CAZWDJ010000017.1:720-5136 GCA_964632325.1 uncultured Candidatus Saccharibacteria bacterium
AATGTCGAGCCGGACAGGAAATGTTATATCAGGGCTTGCTCTCATACAGGAGCTGGAATATTACGTTGAACAGGTTATAAAAAGCTCCGGAAGCGAGATTGGGAAAAAAGATTCAAAAACATCCAAGCAGATTATCGCGGTTGCTGCGGCAAAATACTGGCTGCTTCGGGTTGGCATAGGGAAGGACATCGTATTTGAAACCGAAAAGTCCTTGAGCATAACCGGAGAAAGCGGGCCATATATCCAATACACGTTTGCGCGATGCCAGAGCATTTTGGAAAAATCCAAAGGGACAAGAAAGAGCAACCCCGCGTACGAGTTTAATAAGGAAGAAGCCGAAGTTATGAGGGCTCTTTTGAAATTCCCAGAAGTTGTAAAAGAAGCCGCACAGAGATTCTCTCCAAATCTTGTTGCCACGTTTGCGTTTGATTTAGCGCAGAAATACAACCTGTTTTACAACACGCATTCGGTCTTGAGCGCAAAAACCCGAGAAGCGCAGGCATTCAGAGTTCTTCTTACCAAAGCAACCTCGCAAATTCTCAAAAGCAGTCTCAATTTGCTCGGCATTCAAACGCTTGATAGGATGTAGCTTATGGAAGCGAATTTTCCCAGCATTGAAGAGCAGATTCTGAAAAAGTGGGGGGCTGAAAAAACCTTTCAAAAATCTTTGGAAAAGCGCAAAAAAGGCCGCTTGTTTGTGTTTTACGACGGCCCTCCAACCGCAAACGCAGGCCCGGGCTTGCACCATATGATCAATCGCGTGATGAAAGACGTAATCCTGCGGTACAAAACCATGCAAGGATTTTTTGTTCCCCGAAAAGCAGGATGGGATACGCACGGGCTTCCAGTTGAGCTTCAGATTGAAAAGAAGCTGGGACTGAAATCCAAAAAAGATATTGAGCAGTACGGCATTGCAAAGTTCAACGAGGAATGCAGAAGATCGGTATGGGAATACAAGGGAGAGTGGGAAAAGTTCCAGGAAAGAATAGGCCTTTGGATTGATATGGAGAATCCCTACATTACCTATGATCCCAAATATATTGAGAGTTTATGGTTTATCATAAAGCAGTTTTGGGACAAAAAACTGTTTTACAAAGATTACAAAGTGGTTCCGTACTGTCCAAGATGCGGAACTCCGCTCTCGTCCCATGAGTTGGCGCAAGGGTATAAGACTGTGCAGGATAGATCTGTGTACGCAAAGTTTAAGATCATAGGGAATAAGTTCCCGGTTCCCACGTACGTGCTGGCTTGGACCACTACGCCCTGGACTCTTCCGGGGAATGTTGCTTTGGCAGTGCATCCTGGCATTGAATACGTCCGCGCCCAAAAAGACGGAGTCAACTATATCCTCGCAGAGCCCTGCGCAAAGAAGGTTTTGGGAGAGTACCAGGAAATGCAAAGGATCCAAGGAAAGGACTTGGTTGGCATGTCGTACGAACCCCTTTTCAGGTTTGGAAAAGGAGAGCCTGGCAAAAAAATATGGCACATCGTGCCTGCCGATTTTGTATCCACGGAAGACGGAACAGGAGTTGTGCATTCGGCCGTGGCATACGGAGAAGAAGATTTTGCCTTGGGCAAGAAAGAAAATCTGAGAATCGTGAACGTGGTGTATGAAGAATGCAAGTTGATTGACGAAGTTCTGCCGTGGAAGGGCATGTTTGTCAAAGACGCAGATCCTCTGATCATAGACGATCTAAAAAAGAGAGAGCTGCTCTTTAAAGAAGAGCTGTATTCGCATGAGTATCCATTCTGTTGGAGGTGCTCTACCCCTTTGCTGTACTATGCCAAAGAAACATGGTTTTTGAACATGCAGAAAGTGAAGTCTCGCCTGCTCCAAAACAACAAGAGCATCAACTGGATCCCTTCGCATATCAAAGAGGGAAGAATGGGAGAATGGTTAAAAGAGGTGAAGGACTGGGCATTCTCAAGAGAGCGGTATTGGGGAACTCCTTTGCCTGTGTGGCAGTGCGCAGACTGCAAACATGAGGAAGTCGTCGGTTCTTTGGATGAGCTCAAAAAGAAGAAATACACTTCCAATTCCTATTACATTCTTCGGCACGGCCATTCAGAAAGGCAGAATACAGACATGATGGCAAGCTGGCCTGAAAAAAATCCTCATCCGCTGACCAAGCAGGGAGAAAGGCAGATTGCAAAAATAGCAAAGGCGCTGAAGAAAAAACAGATTGACGCCGTCTATTCCTCTGATTTATTAAGGACCAAACAAACCGCGGAAATCATTGGAAAAGAGCTTGGCGTGGCTGTGGTATTCGACGAACGATTGAGAGAATGGGACATGGGCGTTCTCAACGGAAAGCACGTGAGCGAGCTTGGAAAGGCATGGGCAAAGCCGGGAGAAAAAGGCAAGGAGCATTATATGAGAAGATTTACAGATCCCATGCCCCAAGGGGAAAGCTGGCAGGACGTGCAGCGCAGAGTGTACGCATTTCTCAAAAACATTGATAAGAAGCATGTTGCAAAAAACGTGCTGATTGTGAGCCATGAAACGCCCTGTACTATGCTGGAAGGAATAGTCCAGGGATTCACAAGAGAAGAGATCGTGGAATACCGGCAAGCAAAGCGTTTTATCCGTCCTGGAGAATTGCGTCAGCTTCCGTTTGCTCTTTTGCCATATAACCAAGCTATGGAGCTTGATTTGCATCGTCCGCATATAGACGAAGTCGTGTTTGATTGCTCTCAATGCAAGACAGGAAAAATGAAAAGGGTGAAAGAAGTTGTGGACGTGTGGTTTGATTCGGGAGCCATGCCTTTTGCGCAAGACCATTGGCCGTTTTCCGGAAAACAGCAGAAAAAGTTGTCCTCCCCCAAGCTGTTTCCCGCAGAATATATTGTGGAAGGCATTGACCAGACACGGGGTTGGTTTTACACGCTTCTTGCGGTGTCCACGCTTTTGGGATTCAAGAACCCGTACAAAAACGTCATTTCTCTCGGCCATGTATTGGATGAAAAAGGCGAGAAAATGTCAAAGTCAAAAGGCAATATCGTGAATCCTTGGGATATTGCGCAAAAGTACGGAGTTGACGCCTCACGCTGGTATTTCTATACCATCAACAATCCGGGAGACCCCAAGCTCTTTGCGGAGAAAGACATTCAGCAGGCAGTGCGGAGCTTTTTGCTGACCCTGTGGAACTGCTACGTATTTTTTGACACGTATGCGGAAAAATCCAAAAAGAGCACCGCAAGGCCCAATCATGCGCTTGATCTCTGGATTCTTTCAAGACTTCAGGGAGTTGCAAAAGAAGCGCAAGCGAATTTGGATTCGTACGACATCACGAAGGCGGCACGAGCTTTAGAAAGTTTCGTGGTGAACGATCTTTCTTTATGGTATATCAGGCGCTCAAGAAGCAGATTCCAGAACCCGCAAAGCCAAAAGGATTTTTTCCAGGCCTCCTCTGTTTTGCGTATCGTTCTGGAAAATACTCTTACGCTCGCGGCTCCTTTTATCCCTTTTTTGAGCGAGCATATATTCATGGCTCTGGGTTCCAAAGAGAGCATTCATTTGCAAGATTGGCCTAAGCTGCAAGCTAAAACCAAGAATACCAAGCTTGAGCAGGAAATGGGTATCGCAAGGGATATTGTGGCAAAAGCGCTTGCAGAGCGCGCAAAAGCAGGAATCAAAGTACGTCAGCCCTTGGCTCAGCTGACCATTAAAGGGAAAAGCAATTTGAGAGAAGATATTTTTTCTTTGATCCGAGACGAAGTGAACGTGAAGGAGATTGCGCACAAGGCGAATCTTGCACAAGACGTGGAGCTGGACACGGTTCTTACCCCGGAGCTGAAAGAAGAAGGCATGGTGCGGGAGATAATGCGCAAGATCCAAGAAATGAGAAAAGGGGCAGGATACAAGCCCAAAGACAAGATTTCTTTGCAGTACGCAGGCGATGAAATGTTCTCCATGATCATGGGCAAGCACGAAAAAGCATTCATGCAGGCCTTGGGCATTGCAAAGATTGGCCAGGGGGTGCAGGAAAGGGCCGTGTTTGATATTCGCGCAGAGCTTGCGATAGACGGCAAAGCATTGGCCTTGGCAATAAAAAGAGCTTCATGAGCGTTCAGTGGAGAACCCAAGGGATTATTTTAAAGAAGCGGGACCGGGGAGAAGCAGACCGGGTATTTACGGTGTTTACGAAAGAATATGGGAAGCTCCAGTTGTGGGCTGTTTCTTGCCGGAAAATAACGTCAAAACTGCGGAGCGGGCTGGAAATGCCCTATTGTTCTGATTTTGCTTTTGTGCAGGGGAAAACAAAGAAAACCGTAGTTGACGCTTTGCCTTTGGAAACGTATGCTGGCATCCGGGAAGACCTTCCCAAGCTTAAGGTGTCGTTTCGCATGCTTGCAACGCTGGACTTCTTTTTAAAGGGAGAAAGCCAGGATGAGAAGGTGTGGGAGTTGCTGCGC
>CAZWDJ010000017.1:5146-9109 GCA_964632325.1 uncultured Candidatus Saccharibacteria bacterium
TGTACGCGCTGAATGAGAATACAACGCATGCGAACAATTGTTCGCGCGTCTATTACTATTTTTTTTGGAACCTGGTTTCCTTGCTGGGATGGGAGCCCTCGCACGCAAAGCTGTGAAAAGATGCGCAAAAGCCCTTGCAGGCCTTGCGGACTCTTCCTTTGGCAGAGGTAATGGATGTTCCAGAAAAAGAATTTATAGTTGAAGTTTTGCATAAAGCCACAAAAGAATACTTTTCAAGAGTTATAAAAGAGGTACAATAGACACACATGAAAAAGATTTGGACAATCATTGCTATCGCGGTTGTGTTGCTCGCGGGGTTTGCTTTTTGGAGCTGGCAAAAGAATTCGTTTCCAAAATCTGCTTTGAGATTTGAAATCATAGGTCCGAGAGAGGTGACTGCGGGCCAAGAAGTGACGTACACGGTTTCCTGGAAAAATACGAGCCAGGTTTCTTTGGAAAATCCGGTGCTGGTGTTTGAGTATCCCGAAGGGACCGTGCTTTTGGAAGGGGAAAGCCACAGGAACACGATTCAGCTTGAAGAAATCTACCCAGGCCAGCAGCAGACCAAGCAGTTCAAAGGAAGATTGTTTGGCAAAGAGGGGGATGTCAAGGAAGCCAAGGCGTTTTTGTCGTACACGCCAAGAAACATCAGCGCGCGCTATGAAGCTGAAACCAAAGGCACTTCGGTTATTTCATTCGTGCCTTTGAGCTTTGATTTGGATCTTCCTTCAAGAACCGAAAGCTCCCAGCAGTTCAGCTTTGTGCTGAACTATTTTTCCAATTCTGAATATCCGTTGTCTGACCTGCGGATTAAAATTGAGTATCCCGAAGGATTCGCGTTCAAAGAGGCAACTCCTTTGTCTATCGGGGAGAATGAATGGAAGTTAGGCGTGCTGAACAAGGCAAAAGGGGGGCGCATTACCGTGCGCGGGCAGCTTCAGGGAAATCTTCAGGAAACAAAAATCTTCCGCGCAACGCTAGGATCTTGGAAAGACGGCCAGTTTACGCTTCTCAAAGAATCCACAAAAGGAACAGAAATCACCAAGCCGCAAATCCAGATCGCCCAGGTTATCAATGGAAATACCCCTTCTTCTGTCTCTCCTGGAGAAAGATTGCATTACCGCATTACGTTTAAGAACGTGAGTGAACGGAACCTGGAAAACTTGTTTTTGATCACTGCTTTGGAGGGTACGGTGTTTGACGTGTCAACCATACAAGCTACTGGAGGCAGCTTCCAAACAGGAGACAATTCCATTGTGTGGGAATCGCAGAGTGTGCCTCGGCTTAGGTTTCTAGGCAGAGGAGAAACAGGAAGCGTTGAGTTTTGGGTGAATCTCAAGAACGAGTTTGATCCTGGAGACAGGAATCTGGTTGCCCGCAACAGGATTTTGCTTTCAGAAGCAAGCGAAGAATTTGAAGTAAAGGTGAATGCAAAGCTTGTCATTGAGCAGAGGGGATATTACGAAGATGAAGTATTTGGAAACGATGGACCTTTGCCTCCGCAAGTTGGCAGAAAGACAACATATACCGTGCTTTGGCAGGCAAAGAATTATTTGAACGACGTGAAAAACGCAAAGGTGACCGCGGTTCTTCCGCCCACCGTGGAATTAACCGGGCAGGTGTTTCCCGAAGGCGCGCACCTGACGTTTGATTCCCAATCAAGGGAGCTGGTATGGGCAGTAGGGGATATGCAATCAGGAGCTGGTTTGGGAGGACAGCCCGTATCTGTTGCCTTTCAAATTGCGTTGAGCCCTGCCGGCTGGCAGAGGGGAAGCCCTGCCCAGCTTATAGGCCAGGCAACAATTACCGGAGACGATGCCTGGACTATTCAGTCTGTGTTGGGCACGAGTTCTCCGATTGATACGTCCAATCTTTCTGATTCTTCAAGCCAAGGCAAAGGCATCGTGCAGTAGGTATGTGCATTGCGTTGTGTAAAAGAGAATCTATTTCCCTGCAGGATCGCAAGGTTGTACTTCGCATCCCCAAAATGAGTGATGTAAAAACCATGCTTGCTTTCATTAATTCCCTTGTTGCGGAAGATGCTCAAATTCTTGTGAATAAAAAGTCTACCCCAAAAGAAGAAAAAGCATGGCTCGTAAGAGTGCTTGGGCGCGTGCGCAAGAATAAAATGCATATCATCAGCGCCTTTTATGGGAAAGAATGCATAGGTTCCGTGACGCTTGAAAAAGGCATGTGGAGGGAATCGCATGTTGGGACATTGGGTCTTGCGGTCAAACAAAATTTTCGGGGATTTGGCTTGGGAACTTTGCTTCTCAAAAAAATAATTGCGATAGCAGAAAGGGATTCTGGAGTAAGGGTTTTGAGTTTGAAGGTGCAGGGGATGAACAAAGCTGCGCAGAAGCTCTATAGGAAGCTTGGGTTCAAGACAGTCGCGAAACTTCCAAATCGCAGCCTCTACAAGGGGAAATACCAAGATGAATATGTGATGGATTACCCTCTGCGTAAAATTTCTTGAATCTTGACTTTTCTATAATAGTGTGGTATTAGTATTTTTACATCTGGATTAGGAGGAGAGTACAAATGAATCTGCTTCATTTGTCGATTTTCTTTGGGATCTATAAAACAGAAAGTGAGGTCCGGGAATTTTTCTCTCGGATAGTTGCCTACTACGAAAAGTGGGCCATTCCTGGAGAATTCGATGGGTGGGGCGGCCCTGAAGGAGCAGTCCGGCACAATGTCAGACTGTTTCTGGAGAGGGCGGAGACAGCGACACAAGATCTTTGGAAACGGGCACTTCCAGGGATCTAAAGTGCGGTCTATGTTTTGAAAGCCCCGAGGAGGTAAAACTTCTCGGGGCGTTGTGTTTAGATTCCAACCGACGTAACCTCGGAAAATAATTGCGATAGCATAAATATTTCGTGGGTTTGAATTCAAAAACAGGCGAAGTTTTGACAGAAACGATAGAATATGTTATGTACTTAACAGTTCTAGACCATTATTGGGAGGCAATACTCATGCACGACCATTTGAGGCGATTGCTTGAAAAGGACACATTACTCATCGAAGACGAAATAAATGGTAAAACAATTTGGTACGTGAGAGAGGCGTTGCAAATCCTGTTCACCAGAGGTTCTCCTCCGGTGAAGCTGCATATTGCAAGCGATGGCGGAGAAGCAGTGGCCGGATTGCATATTTATGATTTGTTGCGTCTCTACCCCGGAGATATTACGGGAGTGGTGGAAGGGGCAGCCAGATCTATGGCTGCGGTAATCCTCCAAGCATGCAAAACGCGTCATATCTTGAGACATTCTGTGATTCTTGTTCATGGGATGCGAAAGAGTCTTGCATTGACCGTGGACGAGTTAAATGATCCTAAGGAGGTGCAGGAGGTTATTAGGCGAGCGAATGAAGTTCAGGCGCAGGTGTACCGTATTCTGTCCGAACGCACAAAGAAAAGCATGGACGAAATTAAGGCTCTATGCGCTCGAAATATGGATATGGGAGCGGAGGAAGCCAAGGCACTCGGACTGGTTGACGAGATCCTGTGATCTTCTCTCGAAGAAGATGGATAGCCAAAGCGGAAGCTGCGGCTTTTCTTTTACAAAAACAGACTTCCCACTTTTCCGCTTTTTACGCGATCGCGCGAAAAGCGGGGAAGTCATAATCACATAATAATTGTTATGCAACGCTTTATCGTTGTTCTAGTTCCCTCTTTTCATTTGGCTTGAATTTGATAGAGTACGAAACATGGATGACTCGATGCAGAAAATCGTTTCTCTCGCCAAAAGGCGGGGTTTTATTTTCCCCGGCTCTGAAATATACGGCGGCTTGGCCAATTCTTGGGATTACGGGCCCTTGGGCGTTGAGCTCAAAAACAACATCAAGCAAGAGTGGTGGAAGCGATTTGTGCAGCAAAGAAGCGATATGTTTGGCATAGACGCTTCCTTATTGATGAATCCCAAGGTGTGGGAGGCATCGGGCCACCTGGAGAATTTTGCCGAT
>CAZWDJ010000018.1:0-9027 GCA_964632325.1 uncultured Candidatus Saccharibacteria bacterium
CCGGGTTGGAACATTCTGCTTGCTTGGTAAATACGATCGAGCACATTTTCTTCGCTGCCGCAGAAATACGGGATGCCGATCCTCTCTGCTTCCTTCACGAGCTCCTCGTTTTTGTCTTTCGGCCCAGTCACCAGAACAATTCCGTCAAGATCGCGAATGCTTTGCACGCGCTCTACGATTAACTCTATAATCGATTTTCCGAGAATTTTAAGAAGGGCCTTCTGGGGCAACCTCACGGACTTTACTCGCGCCTGCAAAAAGATACTGGTCATCGTTTTAACTCCAGGAGAATTTTATACGCTTTTCCAACGTCATTGTGCGTCTGCCGCTTTTTCTGCACGCACGAAAGAAAATATGCGACCTCCTGTACATACGCGGATTCCCTATCATTGCTATTCCCTGAAAACAATTTCTCCACTTTTTCTTTTCCGCGCTCATTGGTTTCAAAAAAAACTGTGTTGTCCCTGAAGTTCCATTCCAAATTTCCTTTTTCACCAATGATTTTTATCCGTCTGTGCTTATACTGCTGAAGATAATCGCTTTGGACCACTCCGATAACGCGGTTCTCAAATTCAAAATATGAATGGGAAATATCTTCAGTATCAATGTCTAGGTTGCTTACTTTTGCTGTATGAATGGACGACGTCCGGACTTTTTCAAAACCATTCAGCCAAAACAATACGTCAAAAGCATGGATATCGTCAAGAAGAATGCCCCCGCCCATTTCTTTATGCGCCGCATACACCTCGCGGTAATCAATCCCGGGCCGCTGATACGGGAGATACCGACCATACTCAAAATACATCGCATGCACTTTGCCCAGAAATTTCTGTTCAAGCAGTCCCTTTATTTCCTGCACGGCAGGATAAAACCGCAGATTGCACGCCATAAACGTAATAAGGCGCTTCTTTTGTGCCAGATCAACAAGCTGCCGCAGGCCCTTTAACGTATGGGAGAGCGGTTTTTCGATGAACATGTGACAGCCGGCTTTTGCAGCCCATAGGGCAGTCTGCGCGTGCAGGTGCGTTGGATTGCACACGAATACGACATTGAAATCCCGGAAATCTTCAGGCGTCAACCGGGAAAGACGTTTGCCCTTGTATGCCGCAAATTTCTTGTCATCAGGATCATACACCGAACAATCGGAAAATCCGAGCTTCAAAAGGGTCCTGTAATGCCTTTGTCCAATCGAGCCGAAACCGACCAAGAGTATGTTCATAGTTGCATCAAGAAAATTTCCGCACGCTGTAGTTCCCTGGAATGAGCTTGCCGCCTAGCTCTTTTCGCACTGTTTTCTTGTCCAAAGCGATCTGAAGCAATGAAAAGGTCTTCTTGTACGCCTGGAGCGCGTACGCGATGTCTTTTTTTGAATGGCTGAAGCTCATATTGTGGCTTCCAATCCAAAGAATGCCTTGGCTCAACAGCTGTTTTTGGATAAAACTTTTTATCTCAATCCCTGTAAAACCCTTATAGTCCTTAATGGCAAAAAGCTGCCAGCACGGCTTGCCTCCTATCTGAATGCAGTCTTTGAGCCCGAATTCCTCCACAAGTTTTTCGGTTCCTTTCTGAAGATATGAACCTATGTCCCAAAGATACTCTATGACTTTCTTCTGTTCCATTTCCCGGATAGTTGCCAAAGCTGCGGCCAAAGACAAACATTCTCCTCCAAACGTAAACGAGTAAAAAACATCTTTCAGCGCTTTCATGTATTTTGCTTTTCCTACCAAAACCGAAATCGGCATGCCGTTTGCCATGCTTTTTCCAAAGGTTGCCAGATCGGGAATGACACGGAAATATTCTTGCGCTCCGCCCAGCCCAAACCGAAAACCCGTAATGATTTCATCAAAGATAAGCAATGCTCCATTGGCATGGGCAATGGTCTTTACGCGGTGCAAAAAACGGTCCTGCGGCTTTGAAAATGTCATGGGCTCCATGATAACTGCGGCAAATTCCCCCGGATATTTCTTAAAAAGCTGCTCCAGGGACTGGATATTGTTGTATTCAAACTTATGCACAAGGTTTTTTACCGCCTGCGGAACCCCTGCGTTTTTCGGATTCAGCCCGATATACCAATCCTGCCAGCCGTGATACCCGCAGGATGCAATTCTATCCCGTTTTGTCACGGCCCGGGCCAGCCTGACCGCACCCGCGGTTGCGTCAGACCCATTTTTCCCAAAGCGCACCATTTGGGCGCAAGGAATAAGCTGGGTCAGTTTTTTTGCCAGCTGATACTCCAAGGGCGACGGCAACGAAAATGTGATGCCTTTTTTGAGCTGATCTTTGACCGCTTCATCCACCTTTTTATATTGATACCCCAAAACAACGGGCAGTAATCCGTTTACAAAATCCAAATACTTATTTCCATCAACATCCCACACATATGCTCCTTTGCCATGAGTAATGAAAAGAGGCGAGTTTTCTGGCACATATTGAAGATAACTTTTGCTGAACGTTTGGGATGCAAGAGGAATAATCTTGGAAACTTCTTTAAAAAACTTGGCGCTCGCGGTGAATTTCATACGAATTATATTGTCTTATATTGTCCCTATACTTAAGGACGGATGCCATAATCAACTTTAATATACTCTTTATTAACATCTAACAACCCGGGATTCCGGTCCAGAAAATCAAGTATTACCCCAAGGCCAAAATATTTTCCATTTTTGTACAGCGCCTTATAGATTCTCTCTATGAGCACAGCATCTTCTTGATAATCTATGGTGAGACGGATACGACTTGTATCCACGTCTTGCACCACATCAAAATGTGAAAACTGCTTGCTTTCCAGCAGATATTTGGTCACAAACACACTCTCTCCTTTTTGATCTTTCCAGCTTTTTTCCAAGGCGCTGCGCTTGAAAATTTCAAACGTCACCCCGTCTGGATATGTTCGCTTGCGGAGATTGCTTACCACGTCATACTTTCCAGTCGAAAACACTCCAAGCGCTCCGGAAAGCACGTCTCGGTCAATCAAAGGGCAATCGCCAGTCACCCGCAGAATTCCGTCGGGCTTGAAACGCAGCGCTGCCTGATAAAAACGACTCAAAAGATTTTCTTCGCTTCCGCAAAAATACGGAATGCCCAGCCTCTTTGCTTCTTCTATGACGGGAAGATTTTTTTCTTCTTCGCCCGTCACAAGGATAATATCATCTGCGTGGGGGAGGCCCCGCAACCGCTCCACAACCGGCTCCAGTATTGATTTTCCGCAAATCTTGAAAAGAACCTTGCCAGGCAATCTGGCAGATCCGAGGCGCGCCTGGAGGAAAATATGGATCTTCATTTTCTTAAGCTTTGGGTGTGGATTCCGCATTCTCCTCCTTGGTGGGAAGTTCCCGCCCAGCGACCCGCTCGTTCCGTTTCGCTTTCATCCCGTTCCATTGCCGAACAATTCCTGCACGACAAAGAACGATATCCTTGACCATATAGAGGATTTGCCGGAATATTGTTGATTGCCGTGTATCTCCAGATATCTTTTTCTGTAAAATCCAAAATAGGATTCACCTTCAGTAATCCATCCCTGTCTTCTATGTACTGAAAATCTGTTCTCGTAAATCCCTCATCCCGCCTGATGCCGGAAAACCAGCAATCAAGGTTTTTCACTGCTTCTTTGAATTTTTCCACTTTCACTGTTCTGCAGCACTCCTTCCTGCCCTTTGAAGGATCATTGGTAAACACATATTCCTTATAATCCAGATCCCAATCTTTTGCGATCTGATCTCTCAACGCCAACGTTTCAGGAAATTCTGTGTCTGAAATGACTGCGAATACCGGAACCCGGGCATTCACCCCCCTCATTAAATGCACCAACACCATGCTGTCTTTCCCAAAAGAAAGGGCAACTCCGTGTTTCGGGTATCTTGACGTATATTCGCGAATTATATCCCTTGCGTTATCTACTTTTCTTTTAAATGTCATACATTCGATTTTACATAAACTCTTGCAACTTTGCAATATCAAAGAAAAAGGCCTGCTGCTAGGCAAGGCCTCGAGAAAGACTAATGACATGTTGGGCAATTCGCCTGCCTGCCGGCCCATCATGGGGCAGATGCTTTTCTTGAGCTCGTGCCAGGCCAAGAGCGCCCGCAAAACTCTTCTCCACAAGCGCGCGAAGCTCTTTATGGTTGGCGGCTTTTGCTACACAGCCCTTGACCACCCACAAAAACTCTTTCCGCCCGGTAGCTCGAAAGTACTGCAACGCCCCAACATTTGGGTAAAAAATGGAAATCACTTGCTTGCGCAGATACGCAGCCTCCATCATAGCAGTAGATCCTCTGCCGATCACAACATCTGCCAAAGCGATAAGGGGCTGGATATCGCCATCGATATGGATCACTCTGCCGCTTGTGAACGCGTCGAGCGATTTTTGCCAGCCAACAAACGCCTGGGAAATCTCTTCTTTCATTCGCGGATGCGGCCGCGCAATGAAGACGACTTCCTTGCCAATTTCATTAAGAACCGCCGCCACTTCTGCAAGCTCTTCGCTGGTTTGTTCATCGGTATCGCCAACGAACAGCACCACGGGGACTTCTTTTCCTATGCGATGCATAAAACGCATCTCTTCGGCAGCCTTTCCAGCATCATAACCAATATAGCGGTCAAGATTGGAAAATCCCGTGGCCCATACGTGATCTCTCGGAAAACCCTTCCACGCGTCGAGAAGCTCTGCGGCATCAGTTTCTTCTTGCACGCACATGTAATCTGGACGGTATAAAGCGCTTTTCCACGCATCGGTAATGCCGCCTCCGCCCGGACCTTGCAACCCAACGGTTGGGCATTTGCCATGCACAAACCCAAGACAATCCTCAATCAGGCCTGTCGTAGAACACAAACTCATCACAAGAACATTCGGAATTTGGTGTCTTTTGAAAACACTCTTGGCAGAAAGGTGCGTTTCAAATTCTGCCTGTGCTTCTCGCAAAGCATTCGCGGCAGATTCACCGCCTGCTATAAGCACTGCTTGATGCCCGTATTTTTGAAGTTCCTGGACCACGGGAATCAAAGCAATTGCGCCTCCGGTATGTTCGCAAACGGCAATGATACGTAGCATGCCTGTTCCTTTCTGGTATGAACTTTTCATAAGATACCATTAAACTCCTTGTGTGTCAACAACATGCTTTTGCGAGTTCATCGCAATTTTTCTAGAATCAATGAAATAATACTTCTGAAAAGCTCATCGGAGATGCCCTCGTGGCAAGGAATCAAAATGCAAGGCACAAATTTTGGAGACAGCATATTTCTGTTGATGTCAAAGTTATACACTCCGGTCATAATACCCATGCTTCTCAACGCATCTACAATCTCTTTGTTCTTTGATTCCGGACAAAGAATCGGGATGACATACGGCACGATTCCTTCTTTCTCAAGGTGATTCACTATGCCAGATGCGCCTACCTCTCCAAGAAAATGCTGATAGCGCTTCCTGCGCGCATCAATTTCGTTTCCGAGTTTTGCCTCAAGAAGACGAACTGCCGCATTGCTCGGCCGAAGCGCTCTTCCATAGAACGCGTACGATGCGTCAGATAACAGATTTGCGTATACTTTAAACCATTGGAAGTCTGAAGATCTGCTTCTTTCGTATAGGAATTTGGCGGCATCCTTCGCAAACGTAAGGCCAAAAGGCGTATGCGATATCGCCTCTTTTGCATACGATTGAAAATCCTTGAATGTTGACGCTACTCCTCCCAGCGCGAAACAAAAAAGCCATTTGGAAAAACTGTATATGGAAAAATCCCCAAAAGATCCCAGGCGTTTCCCTTTGTAACTGCTGAATAATGCGTACGCGCAATCTTCTATGACGAGAAGGTTCTTTGAGCGTGCAAACTCCAAAATCGCATCCATATTTTGGGGAAAGCCGTATTGATGGTATACGAATATGGCCTTTGTTTTCTCTGAAGCTCTTTTCGCAGGAAATGCATAGGGCTGCATTTGATTGTATACCCCATATCCTATCCAGTCGCCCACCATAATTTCATCAAGTCTATTCTGTAATATCTTTTTGTCGGAGAGATACCGCAAGACAAGAGAAATGGCGCCTTTTCCGGAACCGACAAGTTGGATTCCTTCAAGAACGCTCTTTTGCGTTGCCTCGTGCCAAGGAGAAGACTGCCTTGCCCATCCGAAAAGATCTCTCAATCGAGGAGCTTCCACTTCTTGAACGTATTTCATGGTGTATACTTTTCAATAAAAGTTTTCGTGTCTTGCTCAAGCACTGATTCTGAAAAATATTTCACTCCGCGAAAATTCATTCTAAAGTCGCCTCCAAATCCCTGCTTGAAATGCGCGATGCTCAACTGTTTTTGATCGGGGTAGTAGTCAAACTGCGCAGAAGGGCTTGAAGGCTGCGAAGTGTCAATATACCTCACTCCCTTTTTTTTCAGATACTCCATTGCGCTGTACATGATGATATGGTACAGGGGCAGTTTTGTATATTCTGGATTATCGGCTGGAGAAGCTGAAATTGCCTTATCGTAATTATAGTCAAAGTAGGTAAAAGCGATATTCTCTTTTTTGGATCGCAGGCCAACAAGCACCGCGTTCCCTTGTTTTAGCTTTTCAAACTGCATATCAAAAGTTTTCTTGGATCGGGTTGCCCCTCCTGCGGCTTTCTCATGCAGTTTTCGGTATTCCTCGTGTATTTCATATAAAGGATTTGACTGATCCATATAAAACACTTCAAAATCCTTGTTTTCAAGGATTTCTTTTATATTGCGCCGATGGTTGCGCCTGCATCTTGCAAGCAAATCATCAAGCCCAAGGTCAATCACATAGCTCAAAATAGACGTATCGACATACTGGTATTTTTGAAGATAGTTATATGCAGGGGGGTTTGTAAGAGGGTCTACGGCGAACATTGCTTTTGCAATGTTGTTTTCTTTTGCTAAAGCATCAATGTGAAGGAACACCGCTTCTTCTGCGTAGGCATTGCTGAAAAGCGGGGCATCTGCGTATTTCCCCTGAAAACTTATCGCAAGAAAACTGTTATGTTTTTCTATTGGCAGGAATGCCAAGGCCAAAGGGGCCTTATCTGCGACATACACGAAACTTTTATCTGCTTGAAGGGTTTCTGAACGCTCAAGCTCATATTCAATTCTGCTTCTAAGATACCGCGGGCCTGCCTTTGCCTTCTCTGTAAACTGCTCCCAAAACTGCCAGAATGCTTTTTCATTTTCCCTCCGAAAAATAAGGTCTGCCGCCATAAAGTTTATGCGCGATACCTAGTAATGACTTTTGCGACTGCGGCGATCACTCTGCGCACATCTTCTTTTGTCATGCGAGGGAAAAGCGGAAGCGTGATCGCCTCTTGGTAATACGCTTCTGCAACGGGAAAATTTCCTTGTTTGTAGCCAAATTTCTTTTTATAGAAAGGATGCAAATGCAAAGGCATGTAATGAACCTGGACCCCAATCCCCTCTTGCTTCAAGGCATCAAATATCTGCTTTCTGGTCGCCTTGGCTTCATGCGGCAAAACCTTCATGACATACAGATGATGAGCATGTTTTTCTTTTGGCTGGTCAGGAAAAATATGGAGCCCTTGCATATCCTTGAACGCGCGGTCGTACTCTCGCACAATCTGCGCCCTTCTTTGAATAAACTTCTTGATCTTTTTCAGCTGGCTTAACCCAAGCGCGCACTGCATGTCAGTAATCCTGTAGTTGTAGCCAGGGTCCTGGATCTCATAATACCATCCGCCCTTTTCAGGCTTCTTTTCTACTCCATGATGCCTAAACATTCTTATCTTTTCGTACAGGTCTTTGCTGTTGGTCATAACCATTCCTCCTTCCCCTGTTGTAATGGTTTTTACAGGATGGAAACTAAAAACGGTCATATCAGCAATACTTCCTACTTTTTTGCCGCGGTATTCAGATCCTATGGAATGGGAAGCATCTTCGATGACCAGCAACTTGTGCTTTTTTGCTATGCGCATAATTTCGCCAAGATCTGCGGGACATCCCCTGAAATCAACCGGGATAATCGCCTTGGTCTTCCTTGTTATCTTTTTTTCAATTTCTTTTGGATCAATAGTAAGCGTACTGCTTTGTATATCGCAAAACACCGGAATCCCCCCACAATACACAACCGCATTCGCACTTGCAGCAAAAGTCAGCGGGGTTGTAATGACTTCGTCTCCCGGCCCAATTCCAATCGCGTTGCACGCAGCATGCAAAGCAGCGGTTCCTGAAGAAACCGCCACCGCGTATTTTGCGCCGCAATATGCTGCAACCGCCTTTTCAAACTTCACAACTGCCGGGCCTTGCGTCAGCCAATCGCTTTTGAGCACTTGTACGACAGCTTGAATATCATCTTCCTCAATCCACTGGTGTCCGTATGGAATAGGGCGTTTCATCGCTATTTTGAAAGCGCTTTCAGCATCTCCTGCATGCGCTCTTTGGTGATCCAGTCCGTATTCGTGTTGCTTGCGTACGAAAAACCTTGAGGAAGCATCTTCCCTTGACTTCCGTTATTTTTATCCCAAAAGTTAAATTCGGGCTCAATGATGAAATATGCGTCAAATTCTTTTGCGTGCCGCGCTTCTTCTGCAATAAGCAGAACTTCATGGAGCTTTTCCCCTGGGCGAATGCCGATAATCCTTGTGCGGACTCCCGGAGCAATGACGCTGGCCAAGTCTACCACTTTCATGCTGGGAATTTTTGGGATAAAAATTTCACCTCCCGCCATCCTTTCAATGCACCCGATAACAAAGTGCACCCCTTGCTCCAGGGTAATCCAAAAACGAGTCATATCTTCGTGGGTAATGGTAATTTCCCCGTTTTTGCTTTGTTCTTGAAATAACGGAATAATGCTTCCTGAACTTGCCAGCACGTTTCCGTATCGTGAGCAGCTGAACTTTGTTTTTCCTCCGGCATACGAATTTGACTGCACGAATACCTTTTCAGCAACCATTTTTGCCGCGCCGTATAAATTGACGGGCTGCACCGCTTTATCGGTGCTGATGTTCATGACGCGCTCAACGCCGTTATTAATAGCCGCGTTAATGACATTCATCGCCCCTAAAATATTGGTCTTTAC
>CAZWDJ010000019.1:0-4353 GCA_964632325.1 uncultured Candidatus Saccharibacteria bacterium
TTTTTAATCTGCTTTAAATCTTTTGTATTCAGCGGCATATCCCCCATTTTACGCCCTGCGAGTATGCTGTCAACAAGCGACTATGAAGCCTCCAGAAAACGCCATTTACCATACTGGTCTTTGAAAAACTTGGCATTAGTGAACCCATATTTCTTCAGTAAAAGTGCGATTTTGGGCTTTTGCCATGAATCAAATTCCAAAAACAGCTTCCCCTGCTTTTTCAAATGGGACTTCGCCTGCTTGAGAAACTTCCGTATGCAGTCTAAACCATCTTCTCCCCCAAAAATTGCTCCCAGCGGCTCTTGATCTAACACTGACTTTTGCACGTTTGCCGCCTTGGAAAGCGCCACATACGGAGGGTTCGCAAAGATATAATCGTACTTGTAGGGAATCTTGGAGAACACATCAGACTGAAAAACACGGTACCGTTTCCTATCAATACGGTTCAATGTTGCGTTAATCTTGATCTGGTCTGCAAACTTTTTTTCTTTTTCTCCAAAATCAACGCGCGCGAAAGGAATGTGCCCGAGCACTGCTATACCAATGCATCCGGAACCCGCAAACAGATCCAGACACCAGACAGAAGCACTGCGGCTTTTCCACAGCTCTTGAATCGCCTTCTCCACCCAATACTCTGTTTCAGGCCTTGGAATCATGGGCCTCTTGGAAAGGTCAATTTTGCACCCCAGAAACTCTGTGAACCCGATAATGTAGTCTACATGCTCCCCCTGCTTCAATTTTGCAATATCCAAAACAGCTTCAGGGGTCATAACTCCCTGATATTTTTCCTTGAGAATCCATTCTGCTTCCCTCTTCTGCATGCTATTTCTTGACAGCCAAGATTCTCTTTTCCAGCCATATGGCAGCAAAACTGCCAAGGATAAGAACCGCAAGATACCCCAAAAGAATTTGGGGATACGAATAAGGGATATTCTTAAAACTTTCCAATACCAGCACCGTGCTCCACGACACCGCGGAAACCACTCCGCTCAAAAACATAAACGCGCTCTTTTTCATAAAGTCTCGCGAGGATGGAAGATACTGACCAACATGCCTGCACAGGCGGGGAAAATGGACCGCGTGGAGAACCAAGCCATTGAGAATAATGACTCCCACAATGGTCGCCTTTGCCAAAAATCTGTCTGAAGACAAGTACCTGTCAGGATCCAAAAAGAACAAAGCAAACCCCGACATAAGCAGCAAAGCCAATCCTGTCCAGATCATCTTGCTTCCCAAGCGCAGAAAGTTCAGCTCCGATTCCGTAATCTTCTTATCCTGCAAACTGCTGAAAAACATGGCGTCAGTCAGGAATGCTCCTCCCGCGCCCAACACAATGCCAATCAAATAGATAAAAAGATATATGGTTCTTGCGTCAAAAAAATCAAAGTTCATATAGTTTGAGCGCGAAGCGCTTTATGGGACGCAACAAACGTCAGCCCCACGGTTCCAATGGTCACGAGCGTGGGAAGCCACTCTGGGATATGCACGCCAAAAGATTTTAAAATCATGAACGCCCCCAGAAACCCGATGGACGTCATTGCGCCGTTTTTCAGCCATTTATACTTTGCGACCTTGTCTACCCCTTTTATGGTAAGCTCTCTCACCACCAGGGCGCCAATGCCGTTACCCAAGAAAATCAAGGGGACGTGCGTGGTAAACGCGAATGCTCCCAATACGCCGTCAATGCTAAACGAAAGGTCAAGCACCTCCAAGAACATGAGCTTGGAAAGATCGCTCTTTGCAGTGCTCTCCATTGCGGCTTCCTGGCGCTCTGCGGTTTCTCTGAATCCGTACAAAATAAAGAATACGGCGTTCCCCACTGCCGCCCCAAGCATTGCCAAAGGGGTTGCTTTTGCGGCCCACAGCACGCCTACCAGCAGCAAGGCGGCCATTGCGAAAAACCATACCCCGTGCTGCTGCTTGATAAACCTATCAATGAAAAAGAAAGGATTTTTCTTTTCCAAAAATAGCCAGTGGAAATACAGCAGAAGCAAAAACATGCCGCCTCCAATCAGCAGGATATACGAAGAGGCATCCATAGCAGCTCTTGCGCCAGGATCATTTCCCAGCACTGCTCTCCACGCATCAAGTATGGAAATTCCCGGGCTGGTAATCCACACGATTAAAAACGGAAGCAGCCCCCTCACTAATACCACTGCGGTCAGAATGCCCCACAGCAAAAACCACTGCCTTGCGCGCTTTGACATGGTGCGCAGCACATGTGCGTTGACAATGGCATTGTCAACAGAATTCACTATTTCAAATACGATAAGACCCGCGAGGATGACAAATATCTCAAACATAGGTATTACTCCATTCTATACCTTTGCCTTTTTCCTGTCATGCTTTGAAAGCAATGCTTTGCGTATCCTCAAGCTCTTGGGAGTGATTTCCAAAAGCTCGTCATCTCCCAAATATTCAATACATTCTTCAAGCGTAAAAGAAAGCGGAGTGTCAAAATGCTCGGAAACCCCTTCTCCCTTTGACCTCATATTACTCAACTGCTTGGTTTTGCATATGTTCACTTCCAAATCCTCCGGCTTTGCGTTTTTCCCAACCACCATGCCTTCATACACTTCAACTCCAGGCCCCAAGAACAGCTGACCCCGTTCCTGGGCATTCAGCAATCCGTACATATTGCTGATTCCCGATTCATACGCGATCAGCGACCCGTGCTGGGTTGCCTTGATATCTCCTGCAAATTCCTGATAGCCCCTAAAAAGCGTATTAATGACGCCTTCTCCCTTGGTATCTTCTAAAAATTCAGAGCGGTATCCGATCAACCCTCTGGTAGGCACTACAAAACGAAGATGCGAAACTCCTTTGTCTGTCTTCATATCTTCCATTACTCCCTTTCTCGCACCCAATTTTTCAATGACTTTTCCGCCAAACGGCTCGGGGCATTCAATATGCACTTCTTCAAAGGGTTCAAGCTGTTTCCCCTGTTCTTCTTTGAAGATCACTTTCGGCCTTCCTGCCTGCAGTTCATACCCTTCCCTGCGCATCTTCTCAATCAAGATAGAGAGATGAAGCTCTCCTCTTCCAGAGACCACAAACGAAGAATCCGACAACGGATCAATCTTTAAGGCAACGTCGTTCAAAAGCTCCCTTTCCAGGCGCTCTTTCAAATATCGCGCAGTGGAAAACTCGCCCTCCCTTCCTGCGAAAGGAGACGTGTTCACTGAAAACGTCATCTGAACCGTGGGCTCGTCTATTTTTACGAATGGAAGCGCTTTGGGCAAAAGGGCGTCTGCAATAGTTTCACCAATTTGCACTCCCTGCGCTCCAGCCACTGCCACGATATCCCCCGCGTCTGCCTTGTCCACTTCCACGCGGTCCATGCCGCTGAATACCATGACCGCAGTTGCCTTAAAAGGAACTTGCGAGCCATCCCGTTTCATGTGCATAACCTGCTGGCCTTTTACCAGGCTCCCCGCGATCAAGGGGCCTGAAACAATCTGGCCTTTATATGAATCATACGAAAGATTCACCACGAGCATTTGCGTGGATTCCCCTTTTGACACGGGAGCGGGAATTTCTTTTACGATAGTTTCAAACAAAGGTTCCACGCTCTCCATTGCCGAAAGATTCGGCTCAAACCCCGCCTTTCCCTGCAACGCTGAAGCATACAGCACGGGAAAGTCCGCCTGCCTTTCAGAAGCCCCAAGCTCCAAGAACAGATCAAACGTCTTTTCCAGCACCCATTCGGCCCTTGCGGCAGGCACATCAATCTTGTTAATGACAACGATAATCTTGTGCCCTGCTTCCAGCGCCTTTTTAAGCACAAACTTTGTCTGGGGCATGGGGCCGTCCTGCGCGTCTACCAACAGCAAAGCCCCCTGCACCATGAACATGATGCGCTCCACTTCTCCTCCAAAATCCGCGTGTCCCGGGGTGTCTACGATATTGACCTTGATATCCTTATACCGCACCGAAGCGTTCTTTGAAAAAATGGTGATGCCCCGCTCCCGCTCCAGTTCATTTGAATCCATCAAAAGGCCGCTGCCTTCCTGCTTGGTAGAAAAGGAGTCAGACTGGCGCAGTAATGCGTCAACCAGCGTAGTTTTGCCGTGGTCAACGTGCGCGATAATAGCGATGTTCCTGATATTTTTTGATTCCATAAATTTCCAACGCTTCTTTATACACAAAAAAAAGGAGGTTGTCCACCCCCCTACATCCTGATGCAGTAATACGGACTCTGGCACTCCATTCCTTCAACTGCTCCCTGCATGCTTGCCTGCATATACTTGCTTGCGGGATTCCCAAGAGCTGCGCGCAAAACATAATTCTGTCCGCTGTTAAAGCTTTTGTAGCTGTATTGCTCTTGCTGGGTGGGCAAAGAAGCCAAATACC
>CAZWDJ010000019.1:4363-8935 GCA_964632325.1 uncultured Candidatus Saccharibacteria bacterium
CCTCTGCTGAAAGCGTATTCACAAGAATTGAAAAATCTCCTTTTAGGTATGCCCCGTATTCTGCATAATGCAATTCCAGGGCAGTAGCTAACTGCCTTACGTTTGCGATTTTTTGCACATCGCTTGCTTCGGTAAGGATATCATCTGAATTCAGCGCAACCCCTCCGACCATAACAACTCCCGCAACGCTTAAAACCGCTGCCATTTCTGCAATAGAAGCCACTCCTTTTTCTGCATTGACATTCCTCAAAAACGCAAACCACCTATTCATAGAAAAGTACCATAAACTATTTCTATACTTTTGTCAATTCAAAAAGAAAACAGCTTCCGAGCAAAGCTGTTTTTCTTTGCTTTCAAGCTAGCAGCACTTGCATTTCTTTGCCCCCAGCTTCAAGGCTCCTGCCGCAATGACAATGCTCGGCCACGTAAGATCCACGACTCTCTGCGTAATGACGTCCAAAGCCCCCAGCAAAAACGTTGCCCCGAGCGCCATTACCAGCACCGGAAAAAACGAGTGATGCACGCAATTGCACGTTTTGGATTCTTCCATGTGCATATATGAAAAATTTGTGTTAGGCGTATATACGACCTTTATTTACCTGTCTTCTCTGCTCCACCGAAAGAGATACAGTATTTCCAGGATTCCAAGCGTACTTACCAATGCAAAGAACAATGCCCATCTCCACTGCCTCAAGGAAAGTGCTTTTCGAACTGCAAGAAATTTCCACAGTATCCCCCATGCAACGGCAAGAGATACGACACTCAAGATAATAAGCAAATCTTTCATGATTGCAGGCCAGACATGCTGCGGGCTACAGCCATTTGCATTTTTTTAACAGCTTCGTTGAAACAATCCTTGAGAGTCCTCTCTTGCTCCTTGTTGTCTAACTGCAGGTTTAGTATGATTTCCTGCACCTCCATCTTGCCATTCATAACTACTTTTATTCCATCTTTTTCAACTTCAATGCGCTCTTTGGCAAGCTTGTCTTGCAGATCCTTGAGCTGCTTAAACTGTTTTAATTGTTCAAACATGGCTTTTGCATACTGAAATAGAGTTTCCTTTACCATATATATACTGCTCATACATATACGGTAAAAGAAAATTTACTTCGCAAACTGCTTTGGCAAAACGGTTATTCCAACATACACGGCAGAGGCGCCGACAAGTCCGTACACGACCTGCTCTGCCATAGGAATGGTTCCAGCCACCATGGTCACGATATTCACATCCATAAAGGCCACGAGCGCCCAGTTAATTCCGCCAACAACCAAAAGCAGGGTTGCGATTGGGTCTAGCATCTTCATACCAATAAACTCTGTTAGTTCGTACTGTTGCTAAAGAAGCTTTCGACCTTTTGAGAGTGATTTATGCAGTATACCACACTACCTCAATACTGTCTCAAGATCGGGCAAAGAATCTGCCTTGACCACAGTAAAACTTTCCCGTCCCAATATCTGGCCCCGCTCATTCATCACGTCTACCCTCCATTTTCCAGGAACAATGCCTCCGTATTTTACGCTGTATCCCCTGTACCCTCCGTCTCTGCCTCCAACCACAGGAAATGGAATGCGATGAATCTCAACCCATTCGCCTTTTTCCTGGTCAAAATGCGACCAGCGATGGACGATATTGAGCTTGAATTCTTTTGGAGCAAACACCGCGCTGTATACATATATAGGGGTGCCTGGCTTCCAATGGAAAGTATTGCTGGTGCTTTGAAGCACCTCGCGCCATGAGGGCTTTTCAAAGCCCAGCTTATACAAAAATCCGGGTTCTTTTGTCCGCTCCAAAGAATGATACACTCCGCTATGCCTTAACGACAGGGGCAGGGGCGGGATCAGGTTGAAAAAATACGAGAATTGAAACGCAAGATATATGCACCCGATGCTTAAAAGAAGCGTCTTGATGTTTTTTTCAAGGCGGGAAGGCATCACTTTCCAAAATACCAACACAATCACTCCTGTGATCAAAAGCGCCAAAGCTCCGCTCGACAAAAACATGTCAGGGCCCATCCTATGGAAAAGCACGGGAAGTAAAAATACGGTATAGGTAAACAGCGCGATGAAAAACATGCTCAATTGAAAAGTCAGGCGCAGATACCTATGGCGGGAAAACTCATTTCCGACAAACAGCAAGATTAAAAATACCAAAAAAGGCCAGCTTACGAGCCAGGAGCCCGATCTTCCGTAAAACACGATAAACGCGGAGAGCAGCCCTCCAAACGCAAACTGCAAACCTATGGGCAAGAAAGGGACTATCCTGTCTGCGATTTTTCCTTTGACTCTGCCTGCTTCGTACGCATTGATAAGCCCAATGGCAAAAACAGCAAGGCAAAGGTTCCAGGCAAACACCACGTTTTCATACAAAAGGTCTATTCTCCGGAGCGTCAGGTTGTCAAAGATAAACCCTGCCAAAAAGGCGCCCGACGAAAGGAACCGCTCGTACTTTGCGTAGAATGCTTTTGCCTTATTGATATACATGACAATATGGGGCATTTTGCTCCTATTGTACCTATTCTGAAGTCAGAAAGAAATACTGTAAGGAGTTGGTGCGCCCTAACGTCTGGATGAGTAGACGCATAAAGGTCATTTCTAAACCATATAAGCATATGATCAACAAACCCAATTCCCCATTAACAGTCGCGGTTATCGGCCTTGGATACGTAGGCCTGCCTCTTGCGCTGCTTGCCGAGCGCAAAGGATACCGAGTCATCGGCATAGACATTAATCCATCAAAAGTAGACCTGATCAGCAAAAGGGTCTCTCCCTTCAAAGACGCCAGGGTTTCCCAGCAGCTCAAAAGATCGTCCATAGAGGCAACTACGGATTTCTCAAGAGCAAAAGAGGCAGCGATTTCAGTCATTTGCGTGCCTACTCCGGTATTTGAAAACCACGCTCCGAACCTTGAACCGGTACGATCCGCGTGCCAATCCCTTGCGCAGAATATTTCCCAAGGCCAGCTTGTGGTTTTGGAATCCACGGTCAACCCAGGAGTCACAGACGAAGTGGTGCTTCCCATTCTGGAGGAATACTCCCAGCTTGAGTGCGGACAGGACTTTTTCCTGGCGCATTGCCCGGAGCGCGTCAACCCAGGAGACCCTGCCTGGACCGTAGAACGGATTCCCCGAGTTGTGGGAGGATTCGACAAGACTTCGCTTGGAATGGCAATGGTATTTTACGAAAGCATTTTATCGGGACCCGTAAAACCCATGGCATCTTTGAGAGAAGCCGAAGCAGTAAAGATTCTTGAAAATTCTTTCCGGGACATCAACATCGCCTTTGTCAACGAACTGGCCATGTCCTTTTCCCGACTTGGCATAGATATCATGAACGTCCTGGAGGGAGCTGCAACCAAACCCTTCTCGTTCATGAAGCACATGCCAGGATGCGGAGTAGGAGGCCACTGCATTCCCGTAGACCCGTACTACCTTATTGAGTATGCAGAGCGCAACGGATTCCACCATTCGCTTCTGGCAATGGCAAGAAGGATAAACGAAGAAATGCCCAAATTCACCGCAGAGCAGGTATTGCGGGCAGTCAACGAACGGGGGGCATCACTGAAAGGATTGCGGGTAAGCTTGCTCGGACTTTCCTATAAGCCGGACATTGATGACTTCAGGGAAAGCCCGTCATTCAAAATCATGGAGCATTTGAGAGGATACGGAGCAGTCGTCATTCCGTATGATCCTTTTGTCCCTTCCCGATCTGCAGCTTCTTCAGTTGGCGAAGCGTTAGACAGAGCAGGAGCCGCGGTGATTGCCACGGCGCACACGGAATTCAGAAAATTGACTCCGCAGAATTTTCTTGACAAGGGAGTGCGCGTTGTTGTAGACGGAAGAAACTGCCTGGAAAAAGAGCAATTTATAGACGCAGGAATAGTCTACCGCGGCATTGGAAGATAAAAGCCGCGGTATTTTTTCAATGTTCAACACCTTTATTTCCACAGCTTCTCATACGCTTTCGCGAGCAACGAGCCTGGGCGCCTGGTTCCTGTTTTTCGTGGTTATCTACCTAATTCTCCTGGTGAAGGTCGTCACTCTTGGGACCTTCACGTTCAACCTGTTCTTCGGCTTCTACAGCACACTCGTCACCGTATACATCCTTTCCCGGTTTTTCCTTGCCTATTTCCACAAGCCAATTCCCGCCAATACCGGATACCAGCCCACCGTCACGTTTATCGTTCCGTCAAAAAACGAAGAACGGAATATCGCCCACACCATACGGTGCTTCTCTCGGGTCAACTACCCGAAAGAAAAGATTGAGGTCATAGCGGTCAATGACGGCTCTACAGACAATACCTTGGGAGAAATGTTGAGAATCAAGCGCGAGATCTCAAAGATACTTCCCGTTCGCATTGTCAATTGGCAGAAGAATCGGGGAAAACGGGCGGGCATGGCCGAAGGAATTAGGCTTGCAAAAAGCGAAATCGTCATATTCGTGGATTCAGACAGCTTTGTAGACAAAAACTGCGTCACGCATCTGGTAAAATACTTTGTCAATCCAGAAGTGGGAGCAGTGTCCGGCCACAGCAACGTATACAACAGGGACATCAACCTGCTTACCAGGATGCAG
>CAZWDJ010000020.1:0-8924 GCA_964632325.1 uncultured Candidatus Saccharibacteria bacterium
GGGGGCAATACTGATTACCGGCGCCACAACCGGCATTCCCTACTGGGCGGCAGTCGGGGCAAAAGAGGTTGGAGGGCTTTCTATTGGTTTTTCTCCCGCAAGCACTGAAAAAGAGCACATGAAAGTATACCGGCTTCCCACGGATGTGTTTGACGTAATTGTGTACACGGGATTTGGGTATGCCGGAAGGAATCTTCTTTTGACCAGGGCCGCAGACGGTGTCATCACTATCTGCGGAAGAATGGGCACGCTCAACGAATTCACGGTTGCCTTTGAAGACGAAAAGCCCATAGGAGTGTTGGAAGGAAGCGGGGGAACCGCAGACAAGATTGATTATCTGCTGAAAGGCGGATACAGGGGCAAAAAGAAAGTATTGATCAATCCGTATCCCGATGCTTTGGTGCAGGGCGTTATTGCAATGATCAAGAAAGAAAAAGACGGAAACCATAAAGCCGACAAAAAACAGGCAAAAACAAAACATGAGAAAGAAAACTCCAGAAAAGGCCGATAAGCCTCTTTTGCGCAGGCAAGGTAAGGCAAAAAAAGAAAAGCTGGTAGGCAAAGTTGACCATTATTTTGACAAGATCAAGGTTGCGGCTTTACGGCTGAAGGATTCCTTAAAAGTGGGAGATACGGTTCGCATTGAAGGAGGGACTTTGTCTTTCACCCAGGAAATTGCTTCTTTGCAGATTGACCATGAGCAGGTGAAAACCGCGAAGAAGGGAAGCGAGGTTGGGTTTAAGGTGAAAAAGAAAGTTCGGGAGGGGTATCGAATTTTCAAGACATGAATTTTGGGATCAAAAGTTTTGTGTTGTCGGTTTCCACCATGGTGGGAACCATTGTGGGGGCGGGGATATTCGCGATCCCGTATATTATTTCGCAAAGCGGAGTGATTCCCGGCCTTTTTTATTTTCTCGTGTTGGGAACTGTTGTCGTGCTTCTGCATTTAATGTACGGGGAAGTGTGCTTGAGAACGTCAGAAAAGCACAGGATTGTGGGATACGCGCACAAATACCTGGGAATCTGGGGAAGAGTGCTGGCTTCCTTTTCTTTGCTTTTGGTGTTGGGAGGAACGCTTCTTGCGTATTTGGTGCTGGCAGGGCAGTTTTTGGAAATCGTGCTTGCTCCGATTTTTTCAGCGCCCGACACGGTATTCTCGCTTATCTTTTTGCTGATGTGCGGCTTTTTTATCGCCCAGGGCAGGCAGGTCATCACCAAAGCAGAGCTGGTTTTCAACGTTGGGCTGATCTCGGTAGTGGGGTTTATTGTTCTGCTTGCTGTTTTGCACATGGACGCCGGCAATTTTGAACTCATACGCGTAGACAAGATGTTCCTGCCCTACGGAGTCATATTTTTCACGCTCATCGGGTGGGAAGCGATTCCCGAAATCGCAGCGTTTTTGAAGGACACCAAGTCCAAGGTCAAGCTTCATCACGTGATTATCACTGCCACGGTTCTCGCGGCAACGCTTTCCGCGGTGTTTGCTTTCTCGGTAGTAGGGGTTTCAGGCCAGGCAACTACGCAGGATGCGTTCAGCGGCCTGATTCCTCTGCTTGGCCAGCGCATTGGCATGCTCGGAGCTTTTTTCGGCATTCTTGCCATCACGTCTTCTTTTTTGGTGCTGGGAAACTATTTGAAAAACTCCCTTCGCCACGATTTTAACGTGCCTACCAAGCCTGCCATTGCCTTTGCGCTTTTGCTTCCTTTGATTCCTTTTTTGCTGGGAGTGCGGGAGTTCACCGGAATCATGACTGTGCTCGGGTCTTTGATGGGGGTGCTTGAAGGATTGATGATTATCAAGATATTTGAAAGCGCGAAAGCAAAAGGAGACAGGTTGCCAGAGTACAGCTTGCCTATATCTCCTGCCCTGGTAAAGGGCATGATGGGCTTGCTCATAGGCGGGGGAGCAGCAGCGGTGTTTCTCTAGACATGGAATGCGTCAAAGCATCTCTTATCGTTTCGGGAAGAGTGCAGGGAGTTCTCTTTCGCGACTATGCAAAAGCTGCCGCGCAAAAGCTTAGCATCACAGGATGGGTGCGGAATCTTTTAGACGGTACGGTTCAGATTGCATGCGAGGGGGACAAAAAGAATATTGAACTTTTTATTCAGGAGGTGGGGAAGGGCCCGCCCTTTTCAAAAGTGGAACATATATCAATTGAATATCAGGAACACAAAGGCGAGTGGACCAGCTTTGAAATCCGCGAATTTGGGTTTTAAAAGAAAAGGGGCGCGGGATTTGTTGTCTACGCTGGTTTTTGGTACACTTGATTGAATGAGCAAAACCATTAAGCGCAAGGTTGCCAGGCATTTGGTTGCAATTTGCATGTTTGGGGTAGCAGGGCTTCTTTTGCACGAGGTACAAAAGGGGGTCCCTATGTTCCAGTTGAGCGACATTACGGCTCCAAGGCCCACACACGAAAAATTCGTGCTTCTGTTTTTGCTGGGAGGGCTGTATATCCAGTCCAAGAAAAAACATGCGGAAGCAAAATGAGAAGGCGTGGGGCAGTACGTACTTGGGGGATTTTGTGTATGGCGCTTCAGACGGCATTGTCACAACGTTTGCCGTGGTAGCAGGGGTGGCAGGAGCTTCTTTGTCTCCTGCTATTGTTATCATTCTGGGCTTGGCAAACTTGTTTGCAGACGGGTTTTCCATGGGCGCCTCTAATTTTCTTTCGTTGCGTTCACGAAAAAAGCTTATGGATAGCATGGGGCCTTCGGAGCGCGACCTCCGCGATTCAGAAGCCAATCACGCGCTGGATCACGGAATCGCGACATTTGTTGCGTTTGTTGCGGCAGGAGCGGTGCCGTTGCTCCCGTATCTCCTGCATTTTTCGCAAAACCAGTTTTTTGTTTCCGCTGTCCTTGCGGGCATTACGTTTTTCGGGGTGGGGACTGCGCGGGCGCTGGTGACTATGGAATCTCCTGTACGGGCCGGAGTTGAAATTCTGCTGGTAGGAGGCGCGGCTTCTCTGGTTGCGTATCTGCTGGGATTTTTGATAAAAACATCGTTGGGCGTATCATTGTAATATATGGAAATATCTATTCTCTTGGGAGGATTTTTGGGAGGGTTGATACGGGGATTGGTGGGATTCACCAAGTACCAGTTTTCGTATAAGGAGGTGAAATTCAATCTCTGGTATTTTTTATCCATGACAGGCATTTCAGGTTTAGTTGGGCTTATGGTTGCGGGGGCTGTTGAGAAAAGCGGGTTCGCGTTTTTGGGAGTTGCCGTCACCCCGGCCCTTGCCGTTATCATTGGATACGCGGGAGGGGATTTTTTGGAAAATCTGTACAAAATCATTACGAAAAGCGTTGTCCGCCACGACAGTTGAGTTTTTTAAATACAAATACGGATACGAGATTGAAGGCATGTGGATGCCTCGCGTCACCGCAATCACCTCGCTGGTTTCCAAGGCAAGTATGTTTGCGCCCCGCGCTTCTGCAGACTGGGGAACGCTGGTGCATGAAACCATAGGGCGGAGCTTGAAAGGGGATTTTCAAGCAACAGATCCGAGAATCGGGCCTACGCTTAGGGCGTTTGAGCAGTGGAAGCAGGAGTATCATATGGAGGTCAGGGATCTTGCATCCATTGAAAAGCGGGTATTTGACCCCGAATATTTTTTCGCAGGCACCGTGGATTTCATAGCGCACATCCAGGGAGACGCGGGAGTTATTGACCTCAAAACAAGTTCTATGATCCGCGAAGAGCATTTACTGCAGACCGCGGCGTACTTTGCCGCGTACAACAAGGGGGTTTCTTCGTCTACGCAATGCACCAAAAGAGGGATTTTGCGCATTGACCAATTTGAAGAATGCGCGGGGTGTTTTGCCAAGAAACGGAAAAAAGGCGCGCGAGCCACTGTTTCAGAGGGAAATCCCTTGTGCAATCACCAGTGGAATACTATTCAGGGCCATATTGAGTTCAAGGAGCTGGAAAACCAGGAGGAAGATTTCCAGGCGTTTCTTGCCGCAAAAGAAGTATGGGAATGGTATTATCGAAGCATGCTTAAAAGAATTGCTAATTATCCTAAACGAGTAACGCAAAAAATATTGCTATGACCATAGAACGCATCGCGGGATTCGTGCTTTTGTGCACAGGAGTCGTAATCATCCTTTTTGGTTTGTATTCAGGATTCAAAGTGTTTACCGGAGCTGATATGCCTCCAGAGCTGTTCAAGCCCGTTGAGCAAGAGGCGCAGGCGCCCGCTCAAAGTTCCAACGAAGTTCAGTTGCAGATTCAGGCGCTGTTCCAAGAGCAGGCCCAATCTTTCTTGGATCCTAAAACCATGCCTACCATTATGAATCTCACTGCTTGGTCTATTTTTCTCGGCATTTTGGTGCTTGGAGGAGGCCAGATCGCGGGAATCGGAGTAAAACTGCTCAAAAAATGAAGTTTGTTGGGGATTTCCATATCCATTCAAGATACGCGCGGGCAACGTCGCCAGACATGAATCTCGCGAATCTTGACTTGTGGGCGAGAATCAAAGGCATCAAGGTGATGGGCACGGGAGACTTTACGCATCCCTTATGGATGCAGGAAATCAAAGAGCAGTTAGAAGAAGCAGAACCTGGATTGTATAAGCTGAAAGGGAAAAGTAGCGAAACCCGATTTATCCTTACTTCTGAAATCAGCTGCATTTATTCAAAAGGAGGAGCCGTGCGCAAAGTCCATCTCATTTTATTCGCTCCTTCTATCCAAGCCGCAGAAGCGATTAATACCCAGCTTTCATGGATTGGCAACTTGCGTTCTGACGGCAGGCCTATTTTAGGCATTGACGCAAAAGAAGTGGTGAAGATCGCGCTCAATGCCCATCCTGATTCTATGGTTGTGCCAGCTCACGCTTGGACCCCGTGGTTCGCGGTGTTCGGATCAAAATCAGGGTTCAATTCTTTGCAGGAGTGCTTTGACGAATACACCAAATATATCTACGCGATTGAAACGGGATTATCTTCGGATCCCGCAATGAACTGGAGATTGTCGCAGCTGGATTCGGTTTCGCTGATAAGCAATTCAGATTCCCATTCCTTGGCAAAGATCGGGCGGGAGGCAAACGTATTTGATACAGACGTCAGCTACAAAGGCATTTTGAATGCATTAAAAGCCAAAGACCCTAGAACATTTCTCTATACCGTAGAGTTTTTTCCCGAAGAAGGAAAATACCATTATGACGGCCATAGATTATGTGGAGTAAGTATGCCCCCGCAAAAATCCAAGGAGTTGGGCAATATCTGCCCCAAATGCAAAAGGCCATTGACCATAGGCGTGCTCAATAGGGTGCAAGAACTTGCAGATAGGCCCGAGGGGTTTGTTCCTCCAGGAGCCATACCATTCAAAAGTCTGATTCCCTTGGAAGAGATTATTGCAGACGTATTGGGGGTGGGAACAGGTACGAAACAGTCCCAAGAAGAATACAAGAAACTGATCTCGCATTTTGGCAACGAATTTGCAGTGTTGCTGGATGCCAAGCCCGAGGAGATTGCTTCCTCAACGCTTCCTGAAATAACAGAAGGGATTGTGCGCGTGCGGGAAGGCAAGGTGAGTATTGATCCTGGCTACGACGGAGAATACGGAAAAATCGAGATTTTTGGCAAAGAAAAGCCGGTTGCTTCTCAAGCCCAAAAAAGCTTGTTTTAGCCATGCGCCAAGGCATATCTGAAAAAGATCTCAAAGCAATCTGCGGCTTGAAAAAAGAGTGGAGCCCTGAAAACATTTCTTTAAAAAAGCTTGGAGGCCAGACCAACAGAAATTGGCTCGTGGTTGAGAAGCGCCAAAAGTTCTTTGTGCGTCTCCCGTGGGAACGAGGAGATGTAGTTGACAGGAATATTGAAGGCAGAAATATTCTGCGGCTTTCCCAAAACAAAAAGCTTGAGGGCATTCTTCCCTTATACTTTGTTTACGTTCTTGACAAAAAGAACATCCTGAATCCAAAAAGCAAGGAGCTATTTCATGTTCCCGACGGTACCATGGTGGCAGAGTACATTGAAGGCAAAGAGCTCACTCCTTCTTTATTTTCCCAGAAAAAATACCAAAAAGGGGTGGCCCAGCTGTTGTATGTATTTCATGCGAGCAAAGTGCGGTTTGTAAATCCATATAATCCTTTGCGGGATGAAGCTGAAAAATACCGTGCAAGCGCGCAAAAGCACTCCCTGCAAAAGTTTTTTTCTTCAAGCGTTCAAGCAGGGCTCGCGGCAATGGAGCACGAGGCAGAAGGCGTACTTGCGTACAACCCAAAGGGAATCTCAACCCATAACGATGTAATCTTGCAGAATATCTTGGTTGCCAGGGACGGTTCGCTTCGTTTGCTGGACTTTGAATACGCGGGGCTGAATACGAAAGGGGGAATATTGTATGATCTTGGATATTTGTACAGGGACAGCTTTTTCCAGGGCTTTCCCATGAAAAAGGGCGAGTTTGAAAGTTTTTTGGCGCAAGCAGATGCGGTCTATGGAAAAAAATTGGATCGTGAACAAATACGCTGGGCGGTGATTGCTTCTCTGCTTGTTGGCATTTGGTGGGGGATTGTGCGGTATTGGAGCGTGCCGCGAAAAGAAAGGCCGTATTTTTTGCGATATGTAAAAAGAGGAGTGCGCGGGGCACTGCGGGTGCGCGGGGAAATAAAAAAGAGCTAAGGGTAGCTCTTGTAGTGGTGTCAGACTAAATTAGCTTCAAGGGCAAGCGTTGCCCAATCTAGTTTAAGAAAGTGCGTCATGATGTCTATAACTCCTTGAGCATAGGGATATGGCGAAATGTACCCGCGATCCCCTCGCTCTTGCACAAGGGCCTTGCATACTTCGCTGGCATTCGCCGGGCATCCCGCAAATCCCACCATTCGCAAAATCGCGATATCTCCTTGCGAGTCTCCTATTGCAAGGGTGCGTTCAGGGCGTATCCCGGTAAGCTCACAGAGATGGGTCAGTCCAGTATGCTTGTTTATGTCGCGCGGGAAAAGGTCAACAGCATTGCCAGATTGCGTGACTTCGAGGAATTTGTCTCGAATGGCGTCTTGGAACTCTTTCCTTACTATCCTGGCAAGCTCTTCGAGGGTGATCGTAGAATTTTTTCTCAATTCTAGGGCTACGTTGATTTCATTCCCGCGGTACCGGTCAATGTCGGGATATCTCACCATAAGTTCAGCTATTCGCGCGGAGGTCATCCGCTGAAATAGCTGGATTTCCTCTGCTGACAATCTAGGATTAAAGAACGCCTCGTTTGTTGAGGGAATGACGAGTTT
This sequence comes from uncultured Candidatus Saccharibacteria bacterium, assembly GCA_964632325.1. Lineage (GTDB taxonomy): Bacteria > Patescibacteriota > Minisyncoccia > Minisyncoccales > UBA10102 > JACOVZ01. The sequence goes on from CAZWDJ010000020.1 coordinate 7,233, forward strand.
GTTGCCGCCCTCCACGATCCAGGGAAAGTTGCCCCCTATCTGAAGAACAGTGGCAATGCCCACGCAGAAACGTTCTTCTCTTCCACTACAGCCCGCAAAAGGGGGCAGGTGGCCGGCATTTGCAATCCGGCAATAGAGAGCAAGTTGGGAAAGAGCGCTGAAAAAATCGTTCAAATACTGCAACGCAGAAGAGGCACTCCCGTTTGTACTTTCTCCTGTACGGGAATCTGCAAAAGAGGCGATCGATTTTACGAGGTCTCCTGTAGGATAGAGGGAATCGTCCAAATCCCCTAAAACCGCCTCGATTCCTTCTTTTTGGATCATCTGGAACTCCTTTTGAGCAAAAGGTGGCTGTTTTTAGTTAACCATGCCAGGGAGTATGCCGTCAATATATGCGCGTAAAAAAAGAGGGGAGAACGTGTGTTCTCACCCTATGACTCCCTTGGTGCTGGGGATTTGTCCAAGTGCGCGTTCATCAAGTTCAAGAGCAGCGCGAACGGCCCTTGCCGTGGCCTTAAGCACAGCTTCTGCTTTGTGATGGTTGTTGATGCCGGATATGATCATGACGTGGAGATTGAACCCACCTTCACGGGCTAGCGATTCAAGGAAATGCCGTATGAGATCTCCAGGGAGACCATTCAGATCGCTATCGCCGATTTCTCCTTGAGAGAAAACGAAGTATCCTCTTCCGCCAAAATCAACACATGCGAATGCAAGTGCTTCGTCCAGGGGCGCGAAAAAGGAAGCCATGCGCCTAATTCCTTTGGCACTGCCTACGGCTTCCTTGAAAGCTCGGCCCATCAGGATGCCTATGTCTTCTGTAATGTGGTGCCAGCCGACATCTGTGTCGCCCCGTATCACCTGGACTTCAAGGTCAATCATGCTGTGCTTGGAAAGACTTTCCAGAAGGTGATTGAGTACGCCATGGCCAGTTGAGATTTTCCGCTTTTTGCTTACGGGATCTTCGTATTGTCCGGTTCCGTCTAGATTCAGCCGAACTCGTATATGGGTTTCTCTTGTGTCCCTTTCTTGCTCTGCGATTCGTGCCATAATTGGCTCTCTTTCTTGGGATTTCATATGAGATGCATAGTAAGAGCAAAACTTCCTGCAATGTAGCAGAGGGCAGCTTTCTTGTAAAGCATAGCATTTTGACACTGTAGAAAAACCGCGGTATTGTGGTTTCATGAAGAATGCGTCAGAACTCACACTTGAGCCGGTAGTGCGGTTTATAAAAGTCGTAGGGCCAAGCGCGGAACGCTATTTTGGCAAGGATCCTGCGTGCATTCTCTTTCTCTATCCCCACGGCACCTTTTATGGAACCGGGCTGTATAATTGGTTGAAAGGAAAGAAAAAAGACGTGGTTTTGTCTCGCCTTGAAGACGACGGTTCGGACCTAAAAAAGAATCTGGTGCAAGGGAGGAAGGTGCTCGTGGTTGACGGCGACGTTATCACCGGAAAAGCGTACAAGCGCTCTATGGAAGAGTTGAGATTCCAAAAAGAGAAGTACGGCATCAAAGATATCAAGTTTGCTACGTATGTGGATAGAAAAGGCCTTGCGGATTTTTCCGTATGGAATTACAGCGCGGAGGCCATGTGGCATTTCCAAGAGCTTGACGCCGTTGATTTAAAAATAGTTTCTCTTTTGAAAGAGGACGGACGGATGTCTTTTGCGGAGATTGCAGAAAAGCTTCG
>CAZWDJ010000021.1:0-8625 GCA_964632325.1 uncultured Candidatus Saccharibacteria bacterium
TCAACGGGCGTATCCCGTCCAAACATGCTTACCAGCACTTTTACTTTTCCGCGTTCCTGATCAACGTCTGACACTTTTCCTTCCAATTCCTTGAATGGGCCGTCAATAATCAAGACCGCGTCTCCTTGCTCCACGCCAATCTGGTATTGCGGAGTTTCTGTTCCGGTGCGTTTCATTAGAAAGTCAATTTCCACTTTGCCCACGGGAATAGGAGTTGTGCCCGAGCCCACAAACCCTGTCACGTTGGGAGTGTTTCTCACCACGTACCAGGAATCATCAGTCACCATCATCTCAACCAGTACGTATCCAGGGTAGATTTTTTCTTCAACAGTCTTTCTTTTTCCATTCTTGATTTTAATCTTCTTTTCTTTGGGTACCATGACATTGAAAATTTTATCCTGCATGCCCAAAGATTCAATCCTTTGCTTCAGGTTTCTTGCCACCGCGTCTTCATATCCTGAATAGGTATGAATGACGTACCAGTTTCGATCTTGCGCGACTTGCTGTTTTGCCATAGGTTATTTCAGTAAAAACTGCTGTAAAGCTTTGGTGAATCCAAAGTCAAACGCTCCCAAGATCAAAGCCACTCCAACGGAAAACAGCACGACCGCAATCGTATGCTTTATGGTCTGTTCTCTGCTTGGCCAGTTGACCTTGCTTATTTCAAGCTTTGATTCCCGCAAAAATGAAGCGGTTTTGGCTACGATATTCATGGTTCTCAAAAAGCCCTGCCAGGGCTTGATGGGTTAAGCATACCAGTTTGACTTCGGATGTCAATATGCCTAGATATCCAAATTCTTAACGGTTTTGGCGTACGTCTGGATGAACTTCTTTCTTGGCAGAACTTCGTCTCCCATGAGGATGTCAAAGGTTTTATCGGCTTCCTGGGCATCTTGGACTTCAACCTTCAAAAGCACCCTGTTCTGGGGGTTCATAGTTGTTTCCCAAAGCTCCTCGGGATTCATCTCTCCCAATCCCTTGTATCGCTGAATATTAACGCTCTTTGCTTCCTTTTTAAGGCGTTCTGCAACAGCCGTCCGCTCTTCTTCGGTATACGCGTATTCAGTGGATTTTCCCGCTTGTATCTTGTACAGCGGCGGCTGGGCAATATACAGGTATCCCTGGTCTACAATGGCTCTGAAATATCGGTAAAACAGCGTGAGAAGCAATGTCCTGATATGGGCTCCGTCAACATCCCCATCAGACATGATGACGATGCGATGGTAGCGCAGTTTTGAAATGTCAAAATCCTGCGATATGGCAGTGCCCAACGCAATGACCAAGGCCCGGATTTCTTTGGATTCCAGCATTTTGTCCAGACGGGCGCGCTCCACATTCAATATTTTTCCCCGCAAAGGAAGAATTGCCTGAAATCTCCGGTCGCGAGCCTGCTTCCCCGAGCCGCCCGCGGACTCGCCTTCCACGATATATAATTCCGATTCTTCAGGATCCTTGGAAGAGCAGTCGGCAAGCTTGCCTGGCAACGCCAGTCCTTCCAGGATGCCCTTGCGCAATACGGTTTGCCTCGCAGCTTTTGCGGCTTTCCGCGCCTTGGAAGCAAGCAAGGACTTTTCAATAATAAGCTTTGCGTCTTGGGGGTTGCGCTCCAAAAAATCTTTGAGCGCGTCAAACACCACGACTTCCACGGCATTTTTTGCTTCAGGGTTTCCCAATTTTGCTTTTGTTTGGCCTTCAAATTGAGGTTCTCGTATTTTTACGGATATAACTCCGGTTAATCCCTCTCTGACATCTTCTCCGGTCAAGCCCTCTTCAGCAGCCTTGAACACGTTATTTTGCTTTGCGTAATCATTCAGGCCTCGGGTTAAGGCGCTTCTGAAGCCAGTTAAATGCGTGCCGCCTTCTGGCGTATGGATATTATTGGCAAAGCTTTCCTCGCTGATTTCAAATTCTTCGGTGTATAAGAATGCCGCCTCCACCAGCACTTGATCTTTTTCTCCTTTTGCAAAGAAAATATTTTCATGGTGCGGTTTTACGCGCCGGGTAAGGTATTTCACGTATGACGAAGTGCCGCCTTCAAAGTAAAACGAATAGGGCATGCTTTGCGAATCCGTTTTGTCGTGGAACGTGATGCGCGTGCCTGATGTAAGATAGGCCTGCTGCCTAATATGGCTCAAGATGCGCTTGGGGTCGTACTTGATCACCGGGAAAATTTGAGGATCGGCTTGAAATTCAACAGTGGTTCCCCGCTCCCTGCAGGAACCGAGCTTTTTCAACTTGCTCGTTGCTTTTCCTCGGGAATATTCTTGTTCGTACTTGGTTCCCTGGCGGCACACCGTTGCTTTCATATGCACAGATAACGCGTTCACCACTGATGCTCCGACTCCGTGAAGTCCTCCCGAAACCTGATATGCCTTGCCTCCGAATTTTCCTCCCGCGTGCAAAGTCGTGAGCACGGTTTCCAGCGCCGACTTTTTTGTTTGGGCATGCGTATCAACAGGAATTCCTCTTCCGTCGTCAACCACCACAACCTTGTTTTCAGGCAGCATGGTAATGGTGATATTTTTGGCGTGGCCTGCCATGGCTTCATCCAGAGAGTTATCCATAATCTCCCAAACCAAATGGTGCAGGCCGTCCAGGCCTGTTGAACCAATATACATGCCGGGCCGTTTTCGCACCGGTTCAAGTCCTTCCAAGACATAAATATCTTTGGACGTATATTCGCTTGTTGGATCTTTTTCTTTTTCCATACTCATATTACGCTCTTGGCGTCCAGCCCTGTTTTGCGAGAGCTTGGGTAATCTGCCTTATGACAGTGTCTGCGTCTTGGCTGGTCAGCGTGCGGTCTTGCGCTTGGCATACAACATGAAAAGCAGCACTCTTTGTATTCTCTCCCATATTTTCCTGTTCGTAAATATCGAACAAATCAATGTTCAAGACAAGCTTCCCTCCTGCCTGTTTCATGATATCCACAATATCTTGCGCTTTGGTTTGTAAGGGTACAAAAACCGCAATATCACGCAATACCGCAGGAAATCGAGAAGGCGGCCGATACTCTTTGCGCTCTTGCGCAAGCTGGACCAACGCTTCTCTGTCTAGTTCAAAAGCGGCGGTCTGCAACGAAATTTTGCTTCGGGAAAGTATGCTTGGAGAAATCTCGCCCAAAACTCCGATTTTCCTGTCCCCTGCTCGCACCTCTGAAGACTTGCTGAAATGCCATACAGAGCTTCGTTCTTGGCCTGGCAAAGATTTATACTCGCCGTATTGAATGTTTGAAATACCAAGCTGTCCGCATAGGGCATCCACCGCGCCTTTTAAGGAATAAAATGCCTCTGCCTTTTTTGCTCCAGGCAGGGCAACAACGCCTGCGAGCATTTTTTGTTCCTGTATGCCTTTTGGCGTTTCCTGAAATACAGTTCCCAGCTCAAATATTCGGATATCCTCTTGGCTTTTCTGGTTGTCAGCCACGTTTTTGATTAATCCGTCCACAAGATTGCTTCTCATGTATTCAAAATCCTCGCTAATGGGATTTTGCAGCTCCACGATTCTTGCAATGTCCTCTTTTGAGTATTCAAAAAGTTCCGCATCCTTTTTTGCGGCAAACGAGTAATTGTACGTTTCTGTAAAGCCGGCCTCTTTGAAAACGTCTTGGATTTTGCTCTGCCAGAAAATCTCTGCGTTATAAGCGGGTGGAGCAATACGCGCCAAGGGAAACTCTTCTTGAATGGCATGGTATCCTTTCATGCGTCCCACCTCCTCAACCAGGTCTTCTGGAATCGCAATGTCGGGCCTCCAGGTAGGTACTGTAACGCCCGCGCCTGACACGGCAAACCCTAATCCTTTGAGAATGCGCCTGATTTCCTCGTCCGGCGCCTCAATGACCAGGAGCCGCTCAACAATGCCCTTGGGCCACGGCACAGTTCTCCGCTTGGCTTCCACGGGGTAGCGGTCAGTATACTGGACTATTCTTGCGCTTCCGAATTTTGCCAAGTGATACAATGCCCGTTCCAGGGCAGGTACCGTGAGGTTTGGATCAAGCTCGTGGGAGTATATGTCTGCTGCTTGGGTTGTATATCCCAAGGCCTTTTTTGTTTTGTATACGCTTGTGCGGTCAAGCGAAACCGCGTGCAATACGATGTTTTTCGTTTTCTTGGTGATCATGGTTGCCTGCCCTCCTCGGATTCCAGCCAAATCAATCAATCCCTGTTTGTCCTGAATGACAAGCGCTCCCTGGGGGATCACAAAATCCGAATCATCCAGCAGGGCAAGCGATTCTTCCTGTCGTGCCTGCCTGACAGTCATTGTTTTGCCCTGGATTTCGTTGTAATCAAAGGCGTGCAAGGGCTGCCCGATTTCCCGCATCACCAAATTCGTGACGTCAACCACGTTATTGACTGAATTCATGCCAAACGCCTCCAAGTATTCTTGCATCCATTGCGGAGAGGGCCCAAGGGAAATTCCTTCCAGCACTAAAGCAGAATACCTGGGAACCAACTTTTTTGCGGCCACGGTCACGCGCACAGGATCAATGATTCCCCGTTCAGCTTTGATCGCAAAGCTTGGCATTTTCTTAAGTTCTTTTCCTGCCATTGCGGCAATTTCCCGCGCAAGCTCGGCATGGGATAAGCAATCACCTCTTTGCGGAAGCACAGAAACGTCCAGTACCCAGTCTGAACCCTTTTGTTCAATGCTTTCCACCTCAAAGGCGTGGAATGCCAAAAGCTCTGCCACTTTTTCAGGCAAAGGAAGCTTTCCCTGCACAAATTCCTGCAAAAGATTGTATGAAAAAAGCATAGTTAGAATTGCTTCAAAAATTGCAAATTCCCCGAATAAAACAAACGGACGTCGTCAACCTTGTATGCCATCATGGCAAGCCGGTCCACTCCCATGCCAAAGGCAAACCCCTGCCAGTCTTTGGGAGCATACCCTACTGCCTTGAATACATTGGGGTGCACCATGCCAGCTCCCATGATTTCCATCCAGCCAGAACCTCCGCAGCTCACGCACTTTTGGCCTTGCAATGCACCCTTGCCTTGGCAAAGCAGGCAGGAAATATCAACTTCAAACGAGGGCTCGGTAAAAGGAAAATAACTGGGGCGAAGCCGCAGTACGGCTTCTTTGCCGAAAAATCTGCGGAAAAATTCCTGGAGTATTGCTTTGAAATGCGCTGCCGTCACATTTTTATCTACCATCAACCCTTCCAGCTGGTAAAAGTTTATCTCGTGCCGCGCGTCTGTCGCTTCGTACCTGAAGATCCGGCCCGGGGCAATGATGCGCAGAGGCGGAGTATGGCATTCCATATACCGCACCTGCACGGGGCTGGTGTGCGTGCGCAACAGATGCCGGTCGGGTTTTGCGGCCTTCTGTTTTATCCAAAAGGTATCCCACATATCTCTTGCCGGATGATCCTTGGGAATATTCAAAGCATTGAAGTTGTACTGCTCGGTTTCAATTTCAGGCCCTTGGGCAATTTCAAATCCCATGGATTGAAAGATTTCCTGGGCTTTTCTTTGGACCTGGGTAAGAGGGTGAAGATGTCCTTGCGGCACCTTTTTCCCGGGAGCTGTCACGTCAATCCATTCTTTTTTTTCAAGGGTGCTTTCGTGCTGTTTTTGAAGTTCCAGGGCGCGCTCGTCAAACAGCTTTTTTGCGTAATCGCGCAGATCATTTGCCTCTTGGCCCATTTTTGCGCGTTTCTCCCGAGGCATTGTGGAAAGAGATTTTAAAATAAGGGTAAGCTCCCCTTTTTTGCCCAAATACGAACGCAAAAACTGCTCTAATTGCTGGGGAGTCAAAGCGGTTTTGACCGCAGTTTCTATGCTTTTTTTCAGGGTTGCCAAATCTTGAGGCATAGTGATATTCTAGCGCAAAAATAGGCCTTCTGCAACCCTGTTATTCACACTGCGGCAAATAAAAATCTGCTGTTTTTTATTCAGCAGATATGACTATCCTCTGCTTCTGCCCGCGATTCTTTCGCAGACTTCTATGTATGCTTCTTCAAGAACAATGGGGTCTTCCAGTTGCAGCCAGTCGCCATGACCCTCATGTGTGCGCATAAGTTGGCCATCAATGAGATTGCGAGCTTCTCCTCGGACGCCTCTGCTGATGCACGAGGGTTCAAACCGGCTCTCGTATCCAAGATCTGCCGGTTGAATATTATCGCGCTCGCGCATCATATGCACATACTTACGTACTGCTTCGTACTTTCGCTTTTTCTCCTGCTTGGCAAGATTTTCAGCAGCAAGCATGTCTTCCGGGCTATTGACCCCGACCGCTTGTTCTGGCGGAACTGAAAAGGTTACCACGTGTTCCCCCTGTTGTGCCGCCATTTTAACAAGCCATGTGATGTACAATTCTCCGGTTTCAGGATCTGGAGGAATGCGAGAAAGCCATTCCTGCAGCCAAGAAGCGCGAAAGCAGTATATCCCAACGTTCAGCTCGCCGTCACCTGAAAGTTGCATACGGATAGCTTCCCTTGCCTCTACTATCTTGGCAAGGCGTCCATCTTTATCGCGAATGACACGCCCAAAATCTTGAAATGACCTTCGCCAATCCTCAAAGTCGCTCACTCTGGTGGTTGCGAACACTGCCGCAGGATGCCCCTTGAAGTATAGCTCTACAATCCCATCCAATGTCTGCGGCATAATGCATGGTTGATCAGTATAGCAGACAAGTACAGGGGTATTGTCTTCAAGGTGGCGAATCCATGGTATGCATGCCTGCAATGCTGCGCCTGTTCCGCCAAGCCCCTCTTGATCCTGAATTGGATATGCGTATCCGGGGCCAAAGACTTCCTGTATTTGCTGGCCTTGGTATCCAACCACGATAACTGGCTTTCGTATACCATAGCTATTATTGATTGCACGAACAAGCCACCAAAGCAGCGGGTGACCCCGGAAACGCTGTAATGCCTTTGGAAGCCGAGAATCACCCATGCGGGATCCCTTACCTCCTGCCAAAATAATGCTGAAAGCGGACAAAATAACACCCACGCTCTCCTCCTTAAAAACGGTATTCAGATGTCAAGGTGTCTGCTTACATTCTAGCAAATGCTCCTTTTTGTCAACAATCGAGCAAAATAAGCAAACATTTCGCAACCTCGGAATTTTCTTGCTATAGCAATTTTTGTTCTTGACTGCGAGTAATATGGGAAAACCAGCAGAAATAAAACCTGCTTCAAAAGCAGGTCATGTTCTATTTTCAAATCCAAAAAACTTTCCCCCTTAGGAGACAACGCGTAATTCTCCGTTTGCATGCATGGCTAGAAAACTTGTAACAAGATATCCCTTGCCTTCCAGAAATTCTTTGCCGCCTTCCTGACGGTCTACAAGAACAATTACATTTTCTACCCTGCATCCATGCTGCTCTACCACCTGTATGGCATTGGCTAGAGATTGCCCCGTTGTGAGTGTATCATCTACAATTACGACAGAACTCCCTGCCGTTGGTAGAACGCCTTCTATGCGTTTCTGGGTTCCGTACTTCTTTATCTCGGAACGTACAGTGAATCCATTGATGACGGGGTAAGAATGCTCGTAACACGCCATCAAGGTAGAAATGACAATGGGAATTGCCCCAAGAGCAGGACCGCCAATGGCTTTGATCTTCAAATTCTGGATTTCATGCCAAACGAGCTGGCCTATACAATAAGAAATTCTGAATGCAAAGGTTGCGATGCGTCCGTCAACATATACAGAACTTTCCTTTCTTGAAGCAAGTGTAAAGTCGCCGCGAGAAACTGAATGAATTTGCATGAAATTCCTTAGGGATTCTATGTACTGTTTTCTCGTATCCGCAAGCATGCAAAAACCTCCTCGGTCGGTATGTATATATCATGTAAAGGTGCGTACTCTTCGTTATATACCAATAAAATAAAGAACCGTCAAAAGCGCGGGCGACGGGACTCGAACCCGCAACCTCATCCGTGACAGGGATGCGATCTAGCCAATTGATCTACGCCCGCAAGTACTTCTCAAATATTATCTTCTTTCGTCTAAGAAACAACCTCCCCGGCTTATTATACAGAAATGCATAAATTTTTCTACTATCGACTGTGCTATATCGCAATTCAAATGCGTTATCTCCCCACTTCTTCATGGGTACTTTTGAACGGACTTTGGCGTATATATGCAAAGAATAGGCGATCTTTTCTAGTATTTGCATACTACAACTTGTAAAAGTAGTCAAAAGCATTCGTGTGGGAACTCTTCTATTTTTTCTCTGAAAAGCATAAAAGCCCACGGATCCATCTCCGTTGAAATAACACCTTATGAAATGCCGAAGAAATAAAGTTGTCATGCTTGGCATGACGAGTCGGTACTCGTTATTTGGAACAATGCCTAGCTTCGTCAAATCCTGATACATTTTCTTGGAACCAATCTGCAGTCGAAATCTCTTCCTCCATTTTTTATTCTTTGGAATGTACTGCCCTATCAAAAGATCGGACTTTACAACTTTTCGAATGCCAAATAATAGTTCCTCATCTATAGACTGAATTTCTAGAAAATGGGCGCCCCGTTTATTCTTTATAAGACTTCCATCAGCAGCGATAAATCCCAGCACATAAGCCATCTCACGGTTCCATGCCGTAAAGAAATTCTCGTCTTTTACGCGATGTATAGGCATTTGTGCCGGCGGGAAGGATCGAACTTCCGACCATAACCTTAT